>NZ_AUTL01000174.1:0-34972 GCF_000498015.1 Pseudoalteromonas sp. TAE79 | reverse complement strand
CTTTTTCTCCGGCAAGAGATTTTACAATGAGACATTACAAACAACTGACCTATGCGCAAAGATGCCAGATCGCCGTTCTAAAGAAAAGTGGTTTTACGCAACAAAGTATTGCTGAGCTAACTAATTTATCGCAATCTACGATTTCAAGAGAGCTTTCTAGAAATACAGGTAAGCGAGGTTACAGACACAAACAAGCTCATGAGCGGGCTTTGTTTCGCCGAAGAAGTGTAAGAAAACCGCTTAAGATGACACCTGAAATGATGGCTTTAATTACCCAGAAGCTTAATGAGAAGTGGAGCCCTGAACAAATAACGGGATGGTTGCGTAAAGAAAGTGAACGGTCTGTCAGCCATGAACGCATTTATCTGTATATCTGGGAAGATAAAAAAGCAGGTGGTGAGTTATACCTACATCTGCGCCGACACGGTAAGAAATATCACAAGCGCAGTCATGGTAAAACAAACCGAGGGCAAATAAAAAATCGCGTTAGCATTGAAGAACGCCCACAAATAGTTGATGAGAAAGGTCGTATCGGAGATTGGGAAATAGATACCGTCATAGGTAAAGGTCATCGAGGCGCCCTTGTTACCATTGTAGAGCGGGTCACCCAATTCACTGTATCAACGCAGGTGGCAGGCAAAACAGCACAAGCCGTCACTGCGGCGACGATAGAACTATTAAGGCCATATAGGTCAGCGCTTCATAGCATCACGGCTGACAATGGAAAAGAGTTCGCTTATCACGAGCAAATCACAGAGGCTTTAAGTGTTCCTGTTTATTTTGCTCACCCTTATCACTCATGGGAGCGCGGATTGAATGAAAACACGAATGGATTACTACGCCAGTATTGGCCGAAGAGCACAGATTTTAAGGCGGTAACACCAGCGCAGGTTATACCAGTACTTGAGCAACTTAATAATCGTCCGAGGAAGACACTTGGATTTGAAACGCCTGCAAAATTGATGCAGGATCACTTGGCGGCTAAAGCCGCCTAAACGTTATGCACTTCAGATTTGAATCCGCGTACTTTATTTTTTAAACCCGAGCTCATTTAGCTATGTTATTGATAACTTTGCCATGACACCTGCAGATTTAAGCAAAGGTAATGAGCTATGGACTGTATTAACTTGCGTATTTTTACATGGTTCAATAATGCATTTAGTTGGCAATATGTACTTTTTATACATCGTTGGCGATAACTTAGAAGACGTGTTAGGTCATAAACGCTTTTTGTTGTGGTATTTAGTCTGTGGACTTCTAGCATCGTTTGCAAGCTACATTGTAAGCCCAATGTCTACAATTCCAGGTGTGGGCGCAAGTGGCGCTATAGCCGGTTTATTTGGCATGTATTTAATGTGGTTCAGACACGCAAGCCTTACTTTTATGTTTGTAATTTATCAGAAGAAACTTTCTGCGGTATGTTTTTTTGCTATTTGGTTAGGATTTAACATTTTTGGTGCAGTAACAGGCCCTGATGGCATTGATTATGGTGCGCATATTGGGGGCTTTATAGCTGGACTAATTATTGGTTATATTTTGAAAAGTAAAATATTAGAGCAAAACCCTATAATTCGTTTACTAAACCAAAAAGAAGCACAGTTAAAACGTTAATCGTCATATTAAAGCCACTAATAGATGAACATTAGTGGCTTTATAAAACTTCTCACTAATTTCTATAACTTATACCAATCCGCAATAATACTTAATCATTTTGCGGGGCTAAACGTGTCGCTACCTGCGTTAAAAAATTCTCATTTAGAACAACTAAATAGCGAATTTTTTGCCTAGCTATCAACACGTTTTTCCGCCCTCAAAATAGACCACTTAATTAAGCGAATTGGTATTACAACGCGTATAGACTGTATAAAATTGACCCGTATTTTTTATCGGTATATCGTACGTTCTAGCCTCTTCACTAAGTTCGCATTCAAAGTTATTTAATATATCAGACATCAGTGCTTGCTCTTCGGTGAACTGTATTGTGGTATACCACAAGATTGAATCTTCATCTTTTTTGTTTTCAATATAAATACTCTGTAGCAAAGAGCTATTAAAAAACATGTTTGAAGGCTTTGAACTGCGTATTGTTTTATTATCGAAATAAAAGTAACCATTGTTATCACTTATAGCTTCATCAATATAAGTATCACCGTAAATCAGCTCTCTTGTTACTTTAACGCCCTGTTGGGGTTCACCATTATTTAATAGTCTGCCTTTTACAGGCAACGATAACGTAACGTCTTGTTTATTAAAGAACCCAAACATGTCTGCACATCCTTGCATTGGTATTAATAAAAATAAAATAAGCGTTAAAGTCACGCCAGCCGATCTTGTATTGGTCATAAAAAGTCCTTTTCCTATTTATACTTTAACCTAACAATAAATCTGGAAAATAAATAGCGACAATACTGCATCCTACATTAATTAAAATACATAACCACAACACAATAATAAAACGTCGCTTTTGCGATTTATGACGAAGTAATTGTTGAGCAAGTAATGCTCCCGGCCATCCTCCAAATAATGCAAGTAGTTGCAATGTACGCTCTGGCGTGCGGTTTACTTTTGTATGTGAAGAACGCTTAGATTGTCGCTTATCCCATGCGTACATTAAAAAAGTTATAGCACTTAATACACTTATATAACCAGGTACATATATCGGTATATAAACAGGTAAGTATTGCAGTGGGTAAGCTAACCAAATGGCAGCTAAATAAAGCAATGAGAACGTGATTAATATTTTCTTTATCAATTAATTATCACCTATACTTGGCATTGGTATTACAAAAACAAGAGCCAAATTATGACATATTTTAAAGCGATATTCTTAGTCTTATGCTTATTAACATTTAGTAGCTATGCATCCGATACATCCACCAACCTTGATAAAGAACTTGCCGTATTTAAGCCCTATTTAGGTACTTGGCAGGCTGACTTTGAAGTACCTGAAGGTGCTAAAAAAATACAAGATGTTGGCCGTTGGGAGCGTGCTTTAAACGGTAAAGCGATACATACCAAGCACTCTATTAATGAAGGTGAGTATGGCGGCGAGTCGATGATTTTTTACGACAGTAAAAAAGAGTCTTTGGTATTTTACTACTTCACTACCGCTGGATTTTACACAAAAGGCACTATGAAAGTACTCAGCCCTACTCAATTTGTAGCCTATGAAGACGTAACTGGTAGCCAAGATGGTATTACAAAGGTTAAATCGATGAGTGAACTAAAAGACGATAAGTTTCTTGTATCGACCTCTTATTTAAAAAAGGGTGAGTGGACAAAGTCCGAACAACGTATTTATACACGCAGTACAAAATCGGTTAAATTTAAATAGCCGCGATTTATAAACACAAAAAAGGCAGCCTAGGCTGCCTTTTGTCATTTATAAAACCGTATTTATTTTACGTATTTTTTAAATGGCGCGTCTACTGGTGTATCAGCAAGGTGATTAGTGTAGTTGCTCATTACTTTTTGAGACAAGCCTACAATAATTTCAAGTAGCTGTTGCTTAGCGTAACCTGCTGCAAAGAATTTTTCGATTTGCTCATCGCTGATCACGCCACGTTCACGTGTCATTGCGAGTGTAGTTTCACGAAGAGTTTCTAGCTTAGGGTTTTCAAGTGGTGTTTTGTTTACAAGTGCATCAACAACACCTTGGTCAACTTTCATTGCCGCTGCAATACCACTGTGTGCAGGAACACAGTAATGACATGCGTGCTCAACGTTAATTGATTGCCATACTACTGTTAGTTCTTCTGCATTGAATGATGTTTTTTGAAAAAGCTCATGCAGTACTTGGTAACCTTTAAGTAATCTTGGTGCTTCAGCCATTACTGCATGTAAGTTAGGAAGCATACCAAATGCTGCTACTGAATCAGCTAGTAACGGTTTTGCTTCTTCTGGTGCGTTTTCTTGAGTGTATAAAGTAAATTCGGCCATGGTTAGCTCCTAATAATTAATAGTTTTAAGTAACTTCGAGACACATAGCATTTGATTTTGAGCGACCGTTCAAGTTAAAATTGAGCAAATGTTCAAATTGATTGAGAATGATATGGCTAATAAGGTTAAATTTGAACGCGATAATGTAGTTCGCGTTGCTAGCCAGCTATTTTGGCAAAAAGGTTTTCATGCAACCTCAACGCGTGACTTACAAGAAGCCGTTAATATGCGCCCCGGTAGTATTTACTCTGCGTTTGGCTCTAAAGAAGGTCTATACTGCGAATCGCTGAAAGATTACACAGTACAAATGAAAACCCAAATAGAGGGGTTTTTATCAAGTGCCGATACAGTACTTGGTGGATTACGTGCGTTTGTTGAAAACGTGGTAATTAAAACAAAAGATTGCAGCCCAAGCGCTATTTGTATGCTGGTTAAAGCAAACAGCGAGTTTGCAGAAAAAGACTCAAACCTATACGAGTTAAGCTTAGATTTAACAGCTCAATTTGAAGCTTATTTAACGCAATTATTTAACCAAGCAATAAACAAAGGTGAGTTAAGTAACACGTTGACCGCTGTTGAATATGCGCGCTTTTTTCAAGTGCAATTTACAGGTTTACGCGGTTATTTTAATCGTCCTAATGTAGAGCAATTTGCTGAGCCAATGATCAACCAAATGTTTATGTTGATTAAAAAGTTATAAATAGCAATTATCGAGCATTCTCAACAAGTTACACTTATTCTACTAAATAAAAATGGCCAGTATTAACTGGCCATTTTTTGTGCTTAAAGCTTAATTTGTAAGTTACGTTTTAAGCTTATTAAGTTCATTATCTTGCTGGGCAACAAGTGCATTAAGCGCTTCGCTGCTATCCCCCGCCTGTGCAGATAAATCAGCCAGTTGCGAAGCAGCATCAGATATAAGCGTTAAGTTACGATTTATCTCTTCTGTTACCGAACTTTGCTCTTCAGCAGCAGTTGCAATATGTGTAATTTGGTTGGTTATTTCATCAACTTTAACAACAACACTGTGCAGAGCATCAAAAGCAACTGATGTTTCATCAACCGCATCCTGTGCACGTATCACACCTTTTTCAATAACGGTAGACGCGTTCCCCACTTCAGATAATAAGCTATCTATTAACTGGCTTATATCATCAGTTGATGAACGTGTTTTAGAAGCAAGTGCACGTACTTCATCAGCAACAACTGCAAAGCCTCGGCCATGTTCACCAGCGCGTGCTGCTTCAATGGCGGCATTGAGTGCTAGTAGATTTGTTTGTTCTGAAATAGTACGAATTACATCTAATATTTGCGTTATATCTTTACTACGCGAAGCTACTTTTTCAACGGCTTGGTTAGCTTCTTTAATTTCTTCAGACATTGTTTTAACTTGCGTCATCGCTGACGATAAGCTTGACTCACTGCTTACGACCAAACTATTTATTTCATCGGCTTGCTGGGCTGATTGCTCTGATGCTCTGGCAACCTCGAGTGCTGTAGCACTCATCTCGTTCATAGCCGTTACCACACTTTCAATTTCTTGAAATTGCGATTGCACATTATGTTTGGTATCAATAGCAATATGCTGCGCTATCTCACCTTGTTGCTTGGTTTGATCAGATACATCTTTAAGCTCTGTGATTAAAATACGTAACTTTGATAAAAAGGCATTAAAGCCCCCCGCTAAAGCAATGAGCTCTGCATGTGTTTCAACATGAAGGGTATGCGTTAAATCTCCTTCTGAGCTTGCAAGGTTATCTACGCGTTGTTGAATTTGTTGAAGAGGTGCAACCACACTACCAATAACAAATTTCATTATTAAAAAAGCAATAACGGCAATAACGGCACCTGTAATTAAAATCATTGCGCCTAAGTCGTTTGCTGTGTCAGTCATATCTTGCGATAAAGCATTAGGGCCAGCTAAAGCTAAGTTACTTGGTACTTCAATAATTAAAGACCAGTCTGTGTTAGCTAGCTTTATATTTATAGGGTAATTAACTAAGTACTCAGACGATGTTTTAAATATGCCTTTTTGGCCCTTAAATTTTTCAAGCTCTTTAAACAAGTCAGAACTCACGGCTTCTTTAAATGGGCGTCCTAATTTAGATTTATAATGGCTGCTCCCTACAACTAACCCAATATCGCTAAGCACGGTTACTTTGGCTTGGCCATTATAAAGCTGCTTAGAAAGCTCCTCAGTCATTATTTGAAAAGTAGGTAGCGTTAAATCAACACCCGCTAAACCAATAAACTGACCCGATTTTAAAATAGGCACGGTTAACGAAGTTAGCATTACTGAATCGCCTGATGGAATTTCGTATAAGTACGGTTCCATAATACAAGGCTTAAGCGTGTCTTTTGCACATAAGTACCAATGCGCTTCGCGAATACCAAATTCGTTTAAAGAGGTTATATATTTATCGGCAGCATTAGCTACTTTTTGCTGCTCAATAGCCCCACTTAGATCACGTGTTATATAAACTTCTAAGGTACCATCGCCATCAACAGAGTGTTTATAGCCCTTGTTAAAGCTCGAATCTTGCCCGTCAAACGCGTTTGGTTCAAACTGAGAGTAGATAGATGAGAGTAATGTGTTTTGTTCTAAAATAGAGCGATTTATACTTACTACCGTATCGCGGCTAAGGGTTTCGCTTTTTGCGGTATCACCTAATAAAGCGGCTAAAGAGTATGGTACTCGATAAGCTTCGTTAATAAAGCCCGCTATTTTTTCACCATATATTGCGGCATTCGCATTTAACTTCTCTTCTACTTCAGCAACAATATAATTTTCTGACTTGCTTGCAAGCTCTTCATTACTTGCAGATAACTGCCACCATAAAATGCTCGAAAGCACCAATACGGTAATAAATATACTTCCGACAGTAAGCCACAGTAATTTTTTTGCTAGCGATATTTCTCGCATTCATCACACCCTTTAAATTAAAACTACTGATACAGTTTAGTAGATCTAACCAACGAAGCTATGAATATCGTTAAACAAATTGAATTTAATACAATACGTTGGTTTTTTTAAAGTTTAGCTAACCGTGCTGTTGTAATTGCGGCTAAAACTAATAAACACACACTTACCCATAAACACGCACTAAGCCCATATACTTGAAAAACCCAACCAGAAAGCACCGTACCAAGCAAACGCCCTATCGCATTGGCCATATAATAAAAGCCAACGTCTAGTGACACCCCATCATTTTTAGCAAAACTTACTATTAAGTAACTATGCAGCGATGAATTTACAGCAAATACACCACCAAAAATAAGTAAGCCGATTACAAGCGTAAAATGTACCGCTACATCAAATTGCATCAACAACGCTAAAATGCCAGTTACGCCACTTAATAGAGCAACCCACCAATATGCTTTTTTGACTGAATGTGAGTTTGAATCACTTTGCCCTGTTATACGCGGTGCTTGCGACTGCACCAATCCATAAGCAATTACCCACAAAGCCATAAAGCCGCTTACCCACCAGTGATCCCAGTTAAACTGAGCGGCTAAGTAAACCGGCAATGCAACCACAAACCATACATCGCGCGCCGCAAACAAGCATAAACGCGCTGCGCTAAGTAAGTTGATTGCCCGCGATTTAGAAAATAATTCTTTAAACTTAGGTTTGTTTTTAGCTTTACCAATATCGCCTTTTAAAAAAATTAAACTAATAACCCACGCAACACTAAGTAAAATAATTAGACTTATTAATGCCCCCACAAAACCAAATACAGTTAGTAATAAGCCGCCTAAAAAAAAGCCCACCCCTTTTAAAGCATTTTTAGAGCCCGTAAGTATGGCAATCCATTTATATAATTGGCTTTGCCCTGCATCGTCTTGTGGTACTAAATACTTAATGGCGCTTTTTGCGCTCATTTTATTTAAGTCTTTAGCTATGCCACTCAGTGCTTGCGCTGCCATAACATAGGCAACGGTTAGCCAATCTCCAGGAACGCAAAGCATGGCCAAAGCTACAAGCTGTAGCCCAAGCCCTACATTCATGGTTTTGTTTAACCCTAAATGTGCCCCAAGCCAACCACCTACTAAATTGGTGGTTACACCAAATATTTCATAAAACAAAAACAACATGGCGATCGCAAATGCGCCATAACCCAACTGATGAAAGTACAGCACCACCAGCATGCGCAATGCACCATCAGTTAAAGTAAATGCCCAGTAATTACCGGTAATTATTAAATATTGTTTTATAGAACTCGGTAAGTTAACCAACTGCGCAAGCATGAATTTAAACCTTTTTAAACGAGATTAAACCACATCACTTTGTGCAACTTTAAGCATTAGCTCAGCGGTACGGTTTGCATAACCCCACTCGTTATCATACCAAGCGTATAATTTAAGCTGAGTGTTGTTAATTACCATAGTTGAAAGCGCATCTATGGTGCAACTACGTGGATCTGTTTTATAATCTATAGATACAAGCGGTCTTTCTTCGTAGCCTAAAATGTCTCTTAGCTCGTTATTTGCAGCGTTTTTAAACCAAGTGTTTACTTCATCTTGTGTAACACCTCGCTCCAGCTCAAAAACACAATCGGTAATTGACGCGTTAGTAAGAGGTACACGCACAGCATGGCCGTTTAATTTCCCCTTAAGCTCAGGGAAAATATGCGTAATAGCCGTTGCACTACCTGTTGTGGTTGGTATTAAACTAGTACCGCACGAACGTGCACGGCGTAGGTCTTTGTGGGGTGCATCTATAATAGTTTGAGTATTAGTAATGTCGTGAATAGTGGTCATTGAGCCGTGTTTAATGCCCACTTTTTCTTGGAGTACTTTTACTATTGGCGCTAAACAGTTAGTTGTGCAAGAAGCGGCAGTAACAATTTTATGCTCACTTGGGTTATATAGGTCATCGTTTACACCCATTACTACATTTAAAATACCGTCTTCTTTTACTGGTGCTGTTACCACAACACGCTTAACACCTTGCGCTAAATATTGATTTAATAGCTCAGTGGTTTTCATTTTACCGCTGGCCTCTATTACTACATCGCAATCTGACCAATCAGTTTCATTTATGGTTTTGTTGTTGGTAACTGCAATCGTGTGTTTACCCACACTAAAGCTATTATCATCACTAGTAACCTGCTGCGCTAAGCGTCCGTGTACTGAGTCAAACTCAATTAAATGTGCGTGTGTTTTAGCATCGCCCGCTGCATCATTTACTTTAATAAACTCTATTTCTGGCCAATCAACTGCTGCACGCAGTGTTAAACGTCCCATACGGCCAAAACCGTTAATACCTACTTTAATAGTCATAATTAAATACCTTTAATAAGTTAATTTATTAGTTAGTTACAACAGCTAGCTGCACGTTCAGGGCGATTACCCATAGCGTTTAAGCGCGTTAAATCGTTTTGATAAAATGAAGGGTTAGCAGTCAGGGTTTGCGTTAATACATTTTTAGCCCACTCTGGCAGGGCTTTGTTAATACTGTAGTACACCCATTGATTTTGTTTACGGCCGCTTAATAATCCGCATTGTCTTAACTGTGCTAAATGGCGAGATACCTTAGGTTGGCTTAATTTAAGTGCAGCAACAAGCTCGCATACACACAGCTCTTCTTCGTGGCTAATTAGCAGCATTGCTTTTAAACGTGTATCGTCCGCTAGGCATTTATAAAATTGAAGTGGGTTGAATTGTTCCATACTGTCCTCACTGTGCTTATGCATACACAATAAAATAAAATAACAACATATGGAATAGTGAATATACGTTTTATCGTATATTTAATTTTTATGCCTTAAACGCAAAAAAGCACACAACGACTAATTGTCGTTGTGTGCTTTTATAACTTTTCTTTATTTAGTTATTAAATAACTGAAAGCTCTACTTCAATATTGCCACGTGTTGCGTTTGAATATGGGCATACTTGGTGCGCTTTATCTACAAGCTCCTGCGCTGCAGCTTTATCCATATCACCTAGTGACACAGCAAGTTTTACCGCAATACCAAAACCGCCTTCAATAGCACCAATAGATACTTGTGAGTCAATATGCGTGTCGCTTGGTAAAACTATTTTTTCGCTACCTGCTATAAATTTAAGTGCGCCAATAAAACATGCTGCATAACCTGCGGCAAATAATTGCTCTGGGTTAGTGCCTTGTCCGTCGTCTCCGCCTAAACCTTTAGGTGTTGATAAATTTACATCTAAACGACCATCATCAGATTTAGCTACGCCTTCACGGCCGCCAGTTGCAGTTGCTTTTGCAGTGTAAGCTACGTTTTGTAATACATTCATAATGAACTCCAAAGTTTTAAAATATCAATCAATTTAGTTTGTGTGCAAAATAATAGATCAAGTAATTAGAGATTGCAAATACTTTGCATGCAAATTAAAATAGCATGTATCGAAATAAAGGATAACGTTATGGCGTTTGAGCAATTAAAGTTAAAAAATCAGTTATGTCATCGGTTATACATGGCATCTAACAGCATTGCGCGTGCGTATCGCGAGCCTCTAAACGCGCTAAATTTAACTTACCCACAATACGTAGTAATGATGGCGCTGTGGGAGCAAGACGAAATAACAATTGCAGGGCTAATAGATAAAACCGCGATAGACGGCGGTGCAATGACCCAAATACTCAAAAAAATGAGCGACAAATCATTACTGGCTGTTATTAAAGATGAGCACGACAAACGCAAACGCCTAGTGCAGCTAACTCAGCATGGCCAATCGCTTAAGTTAAAAGCAGCCGATATTCCTAAAAATATTTTATGTAAATTTGATAGTGTAGATGCAACACAAGCGAAGCAGTTGATGCAGCTGCTCGATTTAGTAGTAAACGACTTAGCCGATTAGGCTCTTAATTTTTAAACAATAAACGTGTTTTAAAAGGTTTTAAAATGACTCATATTAAAAAATTACTATTAGCTGCGGCGTGTAGCACGGCACTTTTAGGTAGCAACGCCGTATCTGCTAATACTGCTAACCAAAATGCTGATTTAAAAACAGTAGCCACTTTTGATGCGCAGCACCCACCGGGCAACATTGCTATTACCCCATCGGGCAGAAAGTTTTTATCTGTTCATGGCTTTTTTGGCCAAAAGCAAAAAATTATGGAGCTTTTAAGCGATGGTACAACTAAGCCCTACCCTAATGAAGAGTGGGCATACGCGTACAATAACGGTAAAGGTTTTTACGACGTACTTGGCATAAACGTATCAAGCGATGGCGTTTTATGGATGCTCGACACTTCAGGGCCCGATCACGCTGGGCGCTTAGTAGGCTGGGATACAAACAAAGAGCAACTACATAAAATTATTTATCTGGCTAAACCAACCATTACCGACACCTCGTTTTTAAACGATTTAGTCATCGATAATAAACATGGCGTTGTATACATTGCCGACACAGCCCAAGGCAGCCAAGCCGCTATTATTACGGTAAACCTTAAAACAGGTGTCGCACGCAGAGTGTTACAAAATAGCCATTACACCACCGCCGAAAATATCGATATGGTTATTGATGGGCGCACAATGAGCCTTGGCGGACAACCAGCCCGCTTAGGTGTTAACCCTATTACGCTTGACCCTAACGAAGACTGGCTTTACTTTGGCTCAATGTCGGGCACGTCGGTTTACCGCATTGCCACCAGCGATATAAATAACGAGAGCCTTTCGGGTAAAGCACTTGAAGACAAAGTTACGCGTTACGGCACTAAGTCAATTTCAGATGGTATTATTGTTGATGGCGGCGGTAACGTATATGTAACCGACATAACCAATGGCGCAATTGGCGTTGTTAAACCCACTGGCGACTACGAAGTATTATTTAAAGACGAACGTTTGAGCTGGCCTGATGGTTTTAGTTACGGAGCCGATCATAAAATATACTTTACCGTTGACGATTTACATAATTCGCCTGTACTTAATAATGGCAAAAATCAAAGCCACGGTAAGTTTAAAGTAATGTCGTTCGAGCCTTTAGTAAAAGGAAAAGTAGGCCGCTAATTTGCTTTTTGAGTAACTATATTTTTTAAAAAGCCTTGCTCGTTTAAGTGACCCAATAGTTGCAGGGCTTTTTGTTAAAAACACACCACACTGGTGCATATTTTAAAAATACTTCACCTCTTTGGTGCTAATCCTTAAGTATGTATTTACACTTAAATACTAAACACCTGATTTCTATTCATAAAATATTCAAGTTAATGTTGGCATACTTCTTCCTATAAACTGATGTGTTCAGTGAAAATACCAAGGAAAAACCATGTTCAACTTATACCATACCCTTTACCTTTTATGGCGTTTAGACATTAGCGTTTGGCAAGTTAATGATCCAACAAATACCCATACCACCGCTGACAAAGAGCGCGTCTATGTTAAGTAACATCGTATTGTGTTAAGGCTTGGCATAAAGCTTAAATGTAAAAACCTACTTTAGGCTAAGCTTTTGCACACTATGAAATTTATGTGTACATTTTAATTAAACTTCAAATTAATCGTTCAATATAAAAACAACCTCCTTGTAATAAACTCCACATTTAAAAACATCGAAAAAATTAGTAAAAACACTGCGTTTATAACTTTGCAAGCAACCCTATTGCGTTGTATTGTTGCACCCTATTGAAAAATTTTAGTTGGAACGTGTATGCACGCTTTGGAAGTTAATTTTGATGGCTTAGTTGGCCCTACTCACAACTACGCTGGTTTATCGTATGGTAATGTTGCCTCGTTAAATAACGCAGCAAGCTTTTCAAATCCTCAAGAGGCTGTGCTTCAAGGCCTTGAAAAAATGAAAGCCATGCACGACAAAGGCCTAACTCAAGGTGTATTTGCCCCTCATGCGCGCCCCGACTTAAACGTACTGCGCCGCTTAGGCTTTACCGGTAACGATGCACAAGTAATTCACAAAGCATTTAAAGCAGATCCTATTTTATTACGCGCGTGTTATTCAGCGTCTGCAATGTGGACAGCCAATGCCGCTACGGTATCGCCATCTCCTGATACAACCGACGGCAAAGTACATTTTACTTCAGCTAATTTAAATAATAAGTTTCATCGTTCATTAGAGCCTGCAACCACTACACGCTTATTAAAAGCTATGTTTAACAATGACAAATACTTTGCGCACCATACCCATTTGCCAGACCAAGGCTTTTTTGGCGACGAAGGTGCAGCAAACCATACTCGTTTTTGTGACAGCCACGGCGAGCAAGGCCTTGAAATGTTTGTATTTGGTGCCAGCGCGTTTAATAGCCAATTACCAAAACCAGCTAAATTTCCTGCAAGGCAAACACTCGAAGCCTCAGAAGCAATTTGTCGCTTACATAACTTAAAAGATTCAAGCCAAATTTTACTACAGCAAAATCCAGACGTAATAGACCAAGGTGTGTTTCATAACGATGTAATTGCAGTAGGTAACGCCAACGTATTACTGTGCCACCAGCAAGCATTTTTAAACCAAGCTTTGGCACTGCAAGATATTCGCGAAGCGTATGTGGGCAATAAAGAATTTTATATTATTGAAGTACCTACCGATAAAGTAAGCATTACCGACGCTGTAAGTAGTTACTTATTTAATAGCCAGCTAGTGAGCCTTGAAGATGGTTCAATGCTGTTAGTGGCACCACAAGAATGTAAACGCAACAGCGCGGTTAACGCCTACATTGAAGAAATGATCATGGCTGATAACCCAGTAAACCAAGTACAGTTTTTTGATTTACGCCAAAGTATGCAAAATGGCGGCGGCCCAGCTTGCTTGCGTTTACGTGTAGCCCTTAACGAGCAAGAACTTGCTGCAGTAAACCCTGAGGTTATTTTAACTGATACTAAATACACACAACTGTGTGACTGGGCAAAACGTAATTACCGCGACAAATTAGGCGCAAGTGACTTTGCAGATTCAGCCCTATTAACTGAAAGCTACCAAGCACTTGATGAGCTAACGCAGCTACTAAATTTAGGCTCAGTGTACGACTTTCAATTAGAAGGTTAACAATTTCACAATGCAGCGGCATAAGTGTCGCTGCATTATTGTTTCAACGTTTTTTTATTCGCAGCATTAGCAATCACCAATTTTACCTCGCTACTTACAAAACTTTGAATATGTAGTTCTTTTTCTATTGCTCTTTTTGTAGAAGGGCTTCTTTGTACTGCGATATCAAACAGTTTTTCTACTTGCTCAGCAGAGCTTTTTGATTGTGTAGAACTCCATTTGATTAAGGCAGCAGTCGCTTCGTATTGTCCCATATTAGCAAGCGTATTTAGTACTGTGTTTTTTATATTGGCGGTGGAGTTATCTGTTAAATATCCTGCTATATGAGGAACTAAAGATTCATCATGAATAGTGTTCATCGCACGCTTAACAAACATGTGCTTACTCTCATATTTTTCATCAATATAACCAAATAAATACTCTATTTGTTCAGCCTCTGCATGCCGAGCGATTGAAGTAGCTAACTCGCCAATAAATGGGTTTTCTTCATTCGCAATTGTAAATGCTTGCTGCGCTAAAGCGGTGTATTGACCACCTCGATTTAGTTTTTCTACCGACTTTTTAACGTTATATATAGCCCTCGATCCTTGCCAGTCATCTTCGGCAACAAAACCAAAAAACACTTCACTCGCTCTTTGAGTATCTATTGCGACTAAAAGGCTTAAAGTATATTCAATTAATATATCATCATTTTTATTACCCTTAATTGCTGATTGTAATTTTTCAACAATAAATTGATAAACAACTTCTTTATTTGTAGTTTTTAAATAAGTTAACAGTTCTTTTTCAGCATTAAAATCAATGGTTTCACTGTTATAAACACGACTTAAAAGCATTTTAGCAATGGTTAAAGCATCCTTATCACTAAGTTCTTTTTTTTCAACATTATTATCTTTGGCATTTTTTGATGATTTAGAAGTGACCAAAGTAGTGTCTGTTTGGTGTGTTTGTACATTAGATACAGTATCTTTAATCCCTCTAGATTTAGCATCTGTATTCACTGGGAACTCTGCATACTGAACAACAGGCAAAAACCAATAAAAAGTAAACGCTACCAGTAAACATATAAAAGTTAAAAGTATCACTTTTTTCATAATACTTATTTCCACTCTAAATCTGTATATAAGGCATCTAACAACCTAAAAATATCGGTTACTCTTTCAGTCTCTTCTGTGTGCAAAATATTTGCATCTGTTTGTGTATCTTCTTTAGTAATTGATATACCTTGTCTTTCTAACAATAAACTCAATTTTTGGCTATAAACAGGTACAATTCCATCACCAATAAATGAAGCTCTTGTTTGTCCATTTTCAATATACCTTAGCGTTTCTGGATGCGGATGGTCACCAGAAAATAATGCTCGATAGGCATACAAATCATAACCCGAAATACCAGCGTCTTTCGAAAGGATTCCGAAGTCAGTCCCTTGATAAGCCAGTTGCCCTATTACTAGGTCATCAAGGCTCATTAAGTTGCTGTTCAAATCTTGTATTGCAGATGACTCTGGCGATAAGAGATCAATACTTGGGGATTGCAAATCCATTTGATAATCTGGTCCGAGATTAAGCCCAAAATATGTTCTTGTACCATTGAGCATCTCGACAACCTCCCAGTTATCTTCACACTTTCCGCCATCTTGTCGATAAGTACCTTCTGGTATGCAGTTGTCATTCATATATTGATAAAAACGGCCTAATGGAGAACCTTGATGCGGAGTGCCTGTTGTTGCGAACCCTTTAACAAAAGACCTATACATAGCTTGATCATTCTGCAAATAAGAGCGAGCAGCTAGACCACCTCGGCTATGACCAAATAAAAATATTTCAGTATCTTCACCTAAAGAATCAACTATTTTCTCTACAGCCTTTTCTACTTCGTAACCTAAGCCTTCAAAAGAGGTAAAATCACCATCACAACCCAAAGCATTAATACATGATTTATTATCTAAGCCTGTTCTTGCATAAATGCCTTCTCTATCAAATGCTCCAAACTCCAAATTGAAACAGCTAATGCCATCACTATTAGCTTCAACTACTGGAAGAATATTATCGTTAGTAGTTAATATTTGGCATTGACCATTGAAAAAGCTATCGTCATTTACCATTGCATTCCATGTACTAGGACTTGAAGCTAATCCGTGTAAAAGTAGCATTGCCTTTTTATATATAACATTTTCTGTCGTGGCTAATAAATTAAAAGTCGCGCCTTCTTTCGCGAGTATACCGATGTGGTAAGTAGCAGACTGATGAACACGTATTGCACAACTTTCATTTTGAGTAGTACCTAAATTAGAACGACATTGATACTCAAATTTGGTTGGGAAATCATCTTCTTCTACGTATAAATCAATATCGCCCGATAAATTAAATAACGTAATATTTAGTATTCTATTTTCAGGTGCTTCAACGGTAAAATACTGCCATTGACCTTGAGAAATATCACCTACAATCGTTTGCTCTATAGCTAACTCACCTGGGTTTTTAATCGTATTATATTCAGCTATGTATGGGTTTTCATCTTCATCATTAAGGATGCCATCACCGTCTATATCTGGATCGCTATTATTACCAATACCGTCACCATCTAGATCATCCCATTCAGTTGCATCGAATGGAAACACATCTGAAGCATTAGCTACATTATCGCCATCGATATCAGGATCGCTATTATCGCCAATACCATCATTATCTAGATCATTCCATTCGGATATATTATATGGAAAAGCATCTTGTGTATTTAATACACCATCTCCATCAATATCTGAATCTTCACTATCAGCAATACCATCTAAATCTGTATCGCCTGACAACTTACCGGTGCTATCTCTAATAATATATATTTGGCTGTCCGCATTTTCTCTTAACCCTAAGTACTCATTTAGTTCATTGAATACACTCTCACTATTATTAATATCACTAAGCAATTTAGTTTCTGAACCAGGAATAATAGCAAGGCGAACTAAATCAGCAGCCACAGACTCATTCTGAGCATGACCTTTAATAATAAAGTCTTCTAATAAACTTTGCGGAGCTACATTTAATAACTGACTAATTTGAGAAGTAGCGGAGTTTATATCAAGCGTTTTTCTGTTTTTCAAATAAACAAGTGTCGTTAAAGGACTAATTACTTGTTCACCTTTTGGTGAAGCTAATATAAAGTTTTCATTAATAACCTTATTTAAGCTTTCATCAAATGTTTTACCCTCTTCAGCAAATAAAATTACACTATAATCTTCAGGATTAATTTCAGATGAAAGAGTCAGTACTCCTTTACCGTTAGCTTGGGTAATAGTGCTAGGTTCATCAGTATCCTGTCTTCCATTATTATTTAGATCTAGCCATACAACTGCAGAACGTAAATAACCATCAATAGCAGTTATAGTATATGTTTGAGTGACTGTTTCGGGTGATTTCTCGATGGGTTGGGAAGAATCAGAAGATTCTCCACCACTGCAAGCAAAGTATTTATAGACACACACAGAAAAAATAGACGTAGGGAGTTTCTCACAGCCATCCTTGACACCAAAATTTAATTTAAAAAGTATCTGTATATTATAGCCTTATTTAAATTTAACTATCAATTTATTAACAAACATAATCAAGTATATTAAAAGTGAAACTAATATATAGCTCAGTTAGTACAGTCCATGCTACTAGAATTTAAACGTCTTTACTTACCGTTATTGCCGACGCCATCGACTCCGATAAATGCAGCGTACGCTGCGGAAACGGAATACTCAGCCCAGCGCCTTCAATTGCTTCTTTAACACGTTTATTTAAATCCCACACAGTTTGCCAATAATCACCATTAACAGCCCACGCACGTAATTGAATGTTCACTGCGCTTTCGCCTATTGAAGTCACCATTACTTTAGGAGCAGGCTCTGCAAGTAATCGGCTCTCTGATGCGGCTAATTCTTTGAGTACATTTAAGCCAACGTCAATAGAGTCGGCATACGAAATACCCACCACTATGTCCATTCGTCTTTTGCCGTTACGGGTAAAGTTTTTAATATTGCCACCCCATACTTTGCCGTTAGGCGATGCAATATAAAGGCCGTCGGTGGTTTTAAAAATAGTGGTAAACAGGTTTATTTCACTCACAGTACCAAGCGTGCCACTGGCATCAACAAAATCGCCTATTTTAAAAGGTCTGAGTATTAGCAGCATAATACCCGCAGCAATATTGCTCAGCGTATTTTTAAGGGCTAAACCAATCGCTAAACCAGCAGCACCCATTAGCGCAATTAAGCTCGCCGTATTAACGCCAAAAATATCTAAAATAAATAGCCCACCAATTATATAAACTAAATAACCAGCAATACTCGATAAAAGAGGAAGCAGCGTACTATCCACTCTTTTTAATGGCGATTTAGAGTTTTTAATCGCTTTTTTAACCGAGCGTGCAATTAAGGCACTCGCAACTAAAATCACCAACGCTAAAATCACTTTGTACCCTAAAGTGATGATTGTTTCTGAATGGCTTTGCCAAAACGCTAAAAGTTTATCTTTCATGTTTGTTCCGATAAATGTGGCTGAAACTCAGCAAAATAATGGTTAAATCTAATAAAACCGACTTCAAAAGAAGTGGCGCGAGTATATAGAATAAAAAATTTAAACCTATCTTTTTTAATCACTTATTTCAATTTTAATAACGGCCTAAAAAACATGATGATTGAAGTACAAAACACAGCTATTTATCGCTAATTTATAGCGACTATTCAATGTAGGTTAATCGTTTATTGTTATGGTGATTTTAAGTTTTTAACGTTCATTAAAGAGGTTATATATGGCAAAAGAAAAAATAGTACTCATAACCGGCGCTTCTAGTGGCATTGGTGAAGCAACGGCAAAAACCTTAGTAAACAACGGTCATAAAGTTATATTAACCGCCCGCAGAGAAGAGCAACTTAACCAACTTGTTGCCGAACTAGGATCAGATAACGCACTGAGCGTAGCCGCAGATGCAACCGACTTTACCGCGCTTGAAAACGTAGTTGCCAAAGGCATTGAAAAGTTTGGCCGATTAGATGTAGCCTTTGCTAACGCGGGTATGGGTGTTTCAACCGCAGGCACCGAAAAAGGTGATCCGGATGAGTGGTCAACCATGATTGACATAAACATTAAAGCCCTACTGTGGACTGCAAAACTAACACTGCCGCATTTACGCCAAAACAAAGGTCACTTTATATTAACCAGCTCTGCCGCTGGCCGTAAGCCAATTGGTGGCTCTATTTACGGTGCAACTAAATGGTTTGCTTATGGCTTTGGACAAAACCTAGCTGAGGAAATGAGCGAATGGAATGGCCGCTGCACAACCATAGCACCAGGCATGGTAAACACCCCATTTTTTGATGAAGCTAAACCCGACAAACTCGACCCACAAGATGTAGCCGACGCCGTATTGTTTGCCATTGAAGCAAACCAGCGCAACAGCGTACGCGAGATTTATTTAATGCCGACTAATTAAACTTTGATTGGTATATTTTGGGCTATCAGGTTTAATACCAATGTTATTAAACCTGATAGCAGCTTGTGCTAAATATGGGCTAGATGTTCGCAGGAAAAATTGAGCTGGGATAATTGGTGTTTAAAGGTCTTGTTATAACTCAATTTAACCGAAAATTATTTCTTTAAGCTGTTTTATCATTTCTTGCCCTTTAGCTAATTTATCACCGCCACCCAATTCATTATATAAATGTAATACTGAATCAAAAGACCTTATAATAGCCTCTTGAGTGATGTCTTTTGGTTCTACTGTAGAAAGCGCCCTAAAAGCAGGAAATTTATTATTAGTTAAGTTAGCGGCAACAGAATACGTAATATAGAACTTGATGTTGTTCTTATCCGAAGAAGTTAATGCATCTTTTGACTTAAGGAAACTCTCTACTTTTTTACCAAGTAAAGCTGCAATATAATAAGACTTTACATCATTACTCTTATTATATAGTTTTTCGTATGAGGTATTGTCTTCGAGCAAGGTCGAAGGTCTAGCGCGTGCAAAGTCAGGCTTTTGCATAGTTATTGCCATTACACATTGAGCTAAAAATGGGAGGCTTACAATATCAGCAGGTTTCTTACCTTCGTTTTTATAAAAGTTTTTTCGTCTATCATAAAAAAGTCCTCTAGGTTTAAAGTAGTCTTCAATATCTCGATGAATAGAATCTGTAGCTCTCAAGGAAGCTTTAGGAATTGGTGTTTGGCTGTTTGTAGCCCTAATTATTTTATCTCTACTTTCTTCATTTTCTGGAACAATAACTCTGACCAAGAGGCTTCTATCATCATCATGAGCATTTTCACTAGCAAAAAATCTATATAACTCGGTAGATGTTTGCAATCCATTAACAATTTCTGGGTTATGCACAATTAGCTCTTTCCCACCTGGAGCGGAAACATCATCAGCTAGAACAGTCACGCCGTTATTCAGCCACCAAAAATCTTCTTTTGAGTCTTTAGTCTCTAAAGTAGACTTAATATCTAAGTTAACATTACTCTTTCCTTGATAATCTCGAACATTTGCTTCAAATATATTTCTTATTATATTTCCGTCTTCATCAGTGATGAAATTATTAAAATCGCTGAGCCTAACTAATGAAATAAATACTTTTCCTTCTGAAGACAAAGGTGTTTCGGCTAATTTAAGACTAAAAACTTCATTTTCTTTTTTTCTGTATATTTCCAACAACTCTGTTGCGCCAATGGTATCAAATGTCACTTCTGATTCGGTCAGTATTTCTGACACATCTAATTTTAATTCATCGATTTGAGCTTGAACATTCGGGTGAATATCTACGCCTTTTGAGACATAAAAGTACTTTATCTGTAATTTAGGTTTTTTAGTAATTAGCTGAAGGTATGTATTCTTAAATAATTGAAATTTAGATATGACCGTATCGTTGTATCGATTTTTAAAAGTTTCTGCTTCAAAGTCTAGATCAAGTAAGTTCTTACTTAGTTTTGCTAATTTTAGAATTACATCTTCACCAAAAGATTTTTCATTTTTACTTTGAGTGATCACTAATTCGATAGTTGCATTTCTTTTGTAATTATCCTCAATCTTACTGTCTTCATTTATTAGGTCGCCGTTAACGAATAAATAAATTGAATCGGCGCCTCCATCCAAAGATGTACCACAAATTCCGTTTTCAATTTCGTCATAACTAAGATCGTAATTTCTCAAAAGCTGAGAAGAACTATAAAACTCAAAAAAACCATCTTCCGTTTTATAATCTGTATGGTTTTTGTGCTCTTGTTTAACTATTTGATCTATTAATATTTGGTCATTTTTAGACATAGAACGAATCTATCCTTTGAGTTATAACAATTTAGTCTACGACATTTTTCGTTTTACAAACCAACAAATGCCCATACATTACAATGATTTTATCCTAGCTATAAAATAAACATATGTAAACAGTTAGTTAGCTTCCCTTACCTTTTCTAAATGCAGCAAAACCCCAAAATGGTGGAGATCAGTAATATCAGACAAATCGTTGTTTAGTTATACAGCTTGATTATTAGCTAACAGCTAACAGCTAATATTTTAAATATCTGTGTTTAAACCAATAACGCGTTCACTCTATAACCCTTAAACCTGTAACTCGTTATTACTTATAAAATTAGTTGAAAATCGCAATCTACTTCTATTGAATACTCTGGATTTTTACTTCATATTAAATATTCTTATTTCTCACTTATTATGCTGTTATGTCATTTTTAAAATTTAGCCATGCACTTATCCTCACACTTGCTAGTACCCTACCGCTTACAAGCCATGCTGCACTTGATAAAAATGAGCGTGAAATAGTAAAACAGGTCGATAAAAACATTCCCCAAGCACTGCAAGAAATAGAGCAAGCTGTAAATATTAATAGCGGGTCGCTTAATATTGAAGGTGTAAAAAAAGTAGGTGCGCTGACAAGCGAGCAGCTCAAAGCCATTGGTTTTAAAGTTGAATGGCTTGATGGCAGTGCGTTTAACCGCGCAGGGCATGTATTAGCAACCCATGAGAGTAATGATCCCGATGCAATAAAAATACTGATGATCGGCCATCTAGATACGGTATTTGCCAAAAACGATAACTTTACTACCTACAAACAGCTTGATGCCGATACAGCCAGTGGCCCAGGCGTTGCCGATATGAAAGGTGGCAACACGATAATAATTACCGCACTTAAAAGCTTACAAGCCCTTAATTTACTCGAAAATGTAAGCATAAAAGTATTACTGACTGGCGATGAAGAAAGCAGCGGTCGCCCGCTTAGCTTATCTAAACAAGCTATTGTTGATGCAGCAATTTGGGCTGACGTAGCGCTTGGCTATGAAAATGGCGATAACAATATAAAAACAGCTATGGCGGCGCGCCGTGGTTATACCGGTTGGACGCTAAATGTAACGGCAAATGCAGCGCATTCGTCACAAATATTTAGCGAAAGCGTTGGTTATGGCGCTATTTACGAAGCATCACGCATTTTAAATGATTTTAGAGAGCAACTTGCCACGCAACCTAATTTAACATTTAACCCAGGGCTTATTGTAGGTGGTACAAATGCCGACTACGACAGTGCTAATTCGTCAGCAACGGCGTTTGGTAAAAGTAATGTAATAGCACAAACCGTGCATGTAGCAGGTGATTTACGCGCACTATCGCCAAAGCAATTCGAAAACGCAAAAAGATCAATGCAACTCATTGCTAACAACAGTTTAAATGGCAGTAAAGCAGAGCTTATTTTTGAAGACGGTTACCCGCCAATGGCATTAACTGATGGCAATAAAAAGCTATTAGAATTATACAGCGACGCAAGCCACGATTTAGGCTTCAACAAAGTAGTAGCCGCCAACCCTCGCAACGCAGGTGCAGCTGATATTTCGTTTGCGGCAAACCATGTTGATATGGCACTTGATGGTTTAGGTTTGATGGGCAGCGGCGCGCACACTAAAAACGAAACAGCCGATTTAACCAGCCTTGATAAAAACATTAAAAAAACGGCATTACTCATTTATAGATTAGGAAAACTGTAATAGTAAATGTATTTTAAAGATGAGCGTAGGCCAAATAATAACCGTCCTACGCTTGTACTTACTTTTAAGACATTATTTTATACAGTAATTCTCGCACTGTGGCCGGTTCAAACGGTTTATCACAAATAGCATCAACTCCCGCTTGAGCTATATTTGCTAGGTGCGTTTCGTTTGCCTCTGAGCTCACCATTAAAATAGGAATATGCGAGTAACTATTTGAGCTTCTAACGGTTTCTGTTAGTTCTCGTCCGTCCATTTCTGGCATATTGTAGTCGGTTACAATTAAGTCAAACGATTGGTTATTTAAGTGCTCAATAGCTTCTTTACCGTTTTCAGCTTCTACCGGTGCTGGTATTCCCATACCCGCAAGTACGCGTATTATGTGTTTACGCGCAAAGCGGCTGTCGTCTACCACTAAAACTCGCAGCAGCGTTACGTCAAAATGATCAAGTTCTACTTCTTCTTCGCTTATAATATCGAGGGTTGCTTTGAGTGCGCGGGTAATGGCTTTTGCGCTAAAAGGCTTAGGCAAAATAGCTAGAACACCCGATTGACGTAATTGCTCAAGGTATTTTTTATTACGCTCGCTCGATATAAGCATAAAAGGTTGATGCTCGGTGATAAGGTTTGATCTTATTTCTTGCAATAGTGAGTCGGCTGTCCCGTCAGATAAATACATAGAGCTTATAACTAGATCAGGGTGATAACTTGCTAATAAGCTAAGCGCTTGTGTTTGTGTAGATGCAGTTTCAACTTGTTTTACACCACTTTCTAAAAGCGATTTTATTATTATTTTTTGCTGAACCTCTGAAGGCTCTACAAGTAAAATGGACAAGTTTGCTATTGCAGTTAAGTCGCTCATTCAGATCTCTTTAGTATTGTTATAATCAGGATAATAATAACATTTTTGACTCGTTAATATTATATAAAGAGATTGTAATATTTAAGAAAACATTATCAATCCCTTTAAAATATAGCACTTCTTAATTAGATTGAATGTAATCTAATGCATTCATTTTTTTATATGTGACGTTAGCGTGCAAAATATGTGCAGGTTCAGGGTCAACAACTTCAACGGGTATATCGTAATTTCGGGCTATTTCAATTGCCATTTGCGTAATATTTACGCTAAACGAGGTACCCATAAATACAATTTTATCGGCGTTGAGCATACGCTGTTGCGCTTCGTTTATTCTGTAAAGATCGGTGTAGTATTCGTCAAATAATAAAACAAAGGGCTTAAATGAATGATTAAGCTCAGGCGTTTGGTGTTGAATATTAAATAGCTCAAAAAGAGATTCTTGAAGGCGGCTTTCGTCTATGCTATCCCACGGGGTGGCAAGTGGCGTGACTGGCTCACCTTGCTCATGAAATAAGGTCATTTGATCAAGCCTGCCGTGTATAGCTATGTAATTTTTGTTACCCGCTTTGCCATCAAGCCCATCTATGTTTTGAGTAATTAGGTTTTTGTCACTTAGCCAATGGTGTACGTCGTTTGGGCCATGGTTACGATACGTTGCAAAACGGTTGTAATACCAAGCTAAAAACTCTTTTGGGTTGTTTTGATACATTGCGCGCGTTGCCATTTCCATAGGCGTATAATTTTTACTGCCTATGGTCCAATAACCGTCCTCACCTCTAAAAGTGGGAATACCACTGGCTGCGCTTACTCCTGCGCCGGTAATGTAAAGGGTGTTCATTTTTCAACCTTATAACTGAGTACGTTAGCACTTACTTGCTGGTTATTATCAATACCGCCAATTCGATATAAAACCCCACTGTACTCAAGTAAACCACGATGATCCATGCTCTTTACTTCAACTGGGGATAAAATCTGCCATTCGTTTTTTTCGATACTAAAGCGCCAAACATGATCACTTGCTGGTGCAGGCTTACCGTCGTAACCTATTGCGCTGTAGTTGTATGGGTTATTAGAGCCTGCCATCATATAAATATTGCCATTATAGCTGGTGGCTGCCATTCGGTAGTGAGCAGTGCCCGTTGGATGTGGCAAGGTACGCCAATCTATTCTTTGTGGGTTAGTTGAATCTATTGTGCCTTTTAAGCACTGTGCTACACCTGCAAACGAGCGACGCGAATCAGGATTAGCTTGTGTTTTAACGCCATCACAAATAACAATGGTATTATCGCTAATTGCAGCGGCTTGGCCAAATACGGGCTCACCTAAAAATGGCGAGGCTTGTTGCCATGTATTATTTTGCGTGTTGTACACTTGCACTAAGTTTACGTTGCCGTCGTTATGCCAACCGCTAATTAGATAAATGTAACGCGCTTTGTAGTTCAGCGCGACGCTATCGTCTACGGGTACTGGCGTGCTAGCAAGGTGAGTGTAGGTATCTTTTATTACGTCGTACCTATATACGTCGGGGCTTGAAACTTCAGTATGATCCTCTGCTACCGTATAACCGCCAAACACATAAGCGTACTCGCCTAAGCCGACTGCGGTGCTTGCTAAGCGCCCTTTTAATGGCAAGCTTGAAGGCACACCAGTTTTAGATTGCCACTGTGAATCGCCAACTTTAAGCGCCCACACTTTGTTATGCACTGACGAGTATTGTTTATCGCGCCCCAGCCCCATAAAGCTTAAAAAGTAGGGCTGATTTTTAACAATAACTTTAGCCACAGCATTATTTGCAACTGGCTCTGGTAAAGCGGGAAGGCTTGCTAACGCAAGAGAAAAAAGAAGGCTCATTAGGCAAATAATTTAATAAGAATTAATACGCTCAGATTAAATTATTTTAGCCCTGTGAGCCAGTATTGTTATATCTAAATAATCAAACGCTTTTGATTAGTAACCATATAGTAGGCAATACTAATATGGTTACTAACGTGCGCCGCATTTTGCGCTTCATCAACCATTGCGGTTGTATAATCAGTGACAGATACCTTGCTTTCGCCTGCATCATTAGTAAAAAATGTATTACTGCCTATACGGTAATTGCCTTCATTATCAACCAGGCATAGCTTGTGCAGTTCATTTATCAAGGAACTACCTACAAACTGCTGTAAGAGCATTTATAGATTTTTAACGCAGCACTGGAAAACCGCTATTAAAAATGTGGCGCTAAGTAATGTATTGTAGTAAAGGGCGTTGTGAAAGTAAGTTGTCTAAGGTGGTAGTTCAGCATGATTTTTTAAGGTAAATAGGTTACGTTATCTAAGCCTTGTTGTTTATTTTTGTACATAGCTTGATCAGCATATTTTATAAGTTCATGATCTGTTTGTCCGTGCTCTGGGTAGTTTGCAATGCCAATACTGGGGGAAATATTTAGTAGTACATCATCTAACTTAAAGACAGCTTTAAACTCAGTGAGGACTTTATTTTTTATTCTGACGGTTTCGTGGCTAGAACTTAAGTTATCTAAAATAATTAAAAATTCGTCTCCGCCTAAACGCCCTACTGTGTCGTAATGCCTAACCGACGCTGAGAGCCTTTTTGCTATAGCACATAAAAGCTTATCGCCAGTTTCGTGTCCGTGGGTGTCGTTTACTGCTTTAAAGCCATTTATGTCTATAAACAGTAAAGAAAAAAATGTGTTGTTTGTAGTTGCACTAATAATTACTTTTTCAAATCGCTCCATCAATAAAGAGCGATTAGGCAAACCAGTTAACAAATCGTGCCGAGCCATGTAATGGAGTTGATCTTCCATTACTTTACGTTCAGTTATATCGTGCGCGACAGCGATTCTTACTTGATGTTGCTCTGACCAACGAACAGACCATAATATATGAACTACTTGACCATCTTTTCTCATCCAACGGTTTTCAAAGCGAGGGTTCACCATTTCGCCAGACAACAGCGAAGTTACGGCATTATGCGTTTTATAATGATCACCTTCGTAAACATAGTTAATCATTTTTTTGCCTACAACTTCGTCGGCCGTATAACCAAAAATTTGCTCAAATGCTGCGCTTACAAAAACAAATGTGCCTTGTTTATCTACCACGCATACCGCATCAAGCATTAAATTGAGTACTTCTTCGACATTAATTAATTCATTTTTTTCCATACTTTGGTGCCTTCAAAGCAAAACCAAGCGAATTTAAGTATTCTATATACCTTTAATAAAAGCAAAGGTAATTGAAATTACAATAATAGTTAATACAAAGTTAGATTAATCGTGCACGTATAATTAATATCGCCCTTGCAAAAGCATGATATGCAAAGTTAAATAATCAATAAGCGCAAAATACTTTGAAGTCCTTCAAAAATAGACTAAATTTTAAATAGTATATAACCATATAACTCTCAGTAATTTCTATTTTTTAACTACTACAAAATTAGTTGTTTTGATTTAATCGCATTTATACTTTTACGCTGTTAATGTGTGTTAATATTGTGTGATATCACATGTATTACAAAAACAGTCATTGTTTTTGATTTTTTGATTGCGCAGGAGATTTTTGGGTGAAAATATCACAACGTTTATTTTGGCCATTACTTTTTGTGTGCCCTCTTGTAATGGCTGAGCCGTTTGAAGATGAAGACCTCGATCTTGATGCTTTAATGGGTATGGATGTGCAAGCAACTTCTGCGATGAAAAGAGCACAATCAGCATTTGATACCGCTTCATCTATTTATGTATTAAGTAAAGAACAAATTACTAAATCTGGTGCTACATCAGTACCTGAAGCACTAAAAATGGTGCCGGGTTTAATTGTTCGTCAGCTCGATAACAATCAATGGGCTATTTCCTCAAGAGGCATTGCCTCTCGCTTTTCAAGCAAATTATTGGTTATGATTGACGGACAAAGCTTATATACCCCAAAGTTTGCCGCTGTTTATTAGGAAACACTCAACGTTCCTTTGTACGATATTGAACGTATTTAAGTTATACGCGGACAAGGCGGATTACTTTGGGGAAGTAACGCAAATAATGGCGTTATTAATATCATTACTAAAAATAGTATTGATACTCGCGGTGGACACGCAAGTGTAACAACTGGTAATCAAATAAATGTTGATGCTAATCTTCGTTACGGTGGTGATATAAGTAACATAGGCAGCTACCGAGTGTATGGGCACTTAAAAGATGCGAATGAATCCCAAAAAGGCATCTCACTTCCCCCTAATGACACAACCAAACAAAACTCTTTAGGTTTTAGAGCTGACTTTACCCCTAATGATGAGTGGTCAGCACTACTCCAGGGTGATGTAACTCATTCCACACTTGGCCAAAACTACCGAGGTGTTGTCGATGAAACCAACGAAAACATTTCATTTTCAGATGATTTAAAGCGAACAGACTCGCGCATAATGGCGCGCCTTGAAAACAGAATGTCGCCAGATGCCAATCAAATGCTACAAATTTCTTGGCTTAAACAAAATGGCTCTCAAAATTATATTAAAGAAGACTTTGAATTTATAGATATTGATTATCAAATGAACTTTATATATCAATCTCTACAGTTAGATTGAGGGTTGAACTACCGATACAATTCTATATCTTTCGCAGAAAGCGTATTTTTAGATAGCGATAAAAACTTTGATAGCCTCAAACAATATGGTGCACTTGTTCAAGCTCAATACAATGTGACTCCTGACACTCTCGACTTTATTGTTGGTACTAAGCTTGATCATAACGATTTAACTGGCTGGGAAAATCAACCATCAGCAAGACTTATATACAAACCAGTAGATAACCACCTTACCTGGGGCGCAATATCGCGAAGTGTCCGTACACCAACATTAATTGAGTTTAACGACAACTTTAAAGTTAATGGTACAGAAATTAAAGATCTTACCGGTTTAAGTTCAGGCTTTGACCAAATAGACGACTACCGAATTGCAACTTACCTAAATGGTAATGACAAAGTTAAATCAGAAAACTATCTATCTTATGAATTAGGCTACCGTTTTACTGCTAACGATTGGTCATTAGATCTTTCTACTTATTATACCGATGCTAAAAACGTAGCGGTTATTGATATGAATACGCATGCTGAACAATTCACTCCTATACTTGATTTATTTCTAGCAGGGAGAATTCCAGAAGTATTTCAAGCACTAACAATGACTCGTATAGATTTAGACTTTGCATCTGTAGCAGACACAACCACTAAATGGCTCGACTTAGTAGTATCATGGCAACCAATTGATAATCTCAATACTGAGTTTGGTTATAGTTACACCGATTATAACTACGATTTACCTCCTAGAGTAGAGCCCGCTATCGGGTATGACTCTAAAAACAGGCAGTTATTTGCAAAAGCCGATTATTCTTTTTTAACCAACCATAACGTGTTTGCGACATTACGAGCAGTAAACTCAAATGCATATAATACTGATAATTACACAACGTTAGATATTAGTTGGAATTGGCAGGCTACTCCTGTGTGGTCTACTGCAGTTTCGGGTAAAAACCTATTTTCAGGTTCACATATTGAATACAGTAATACGCGCGAAACCTATACATTACCAAACTATATTGATGAATGTATTACGTTTACAATTTCAGCAAATTTCTAAGCTAATTAGATGATTAAATTAAGAAGTCTAATTCACAGAAGCTTAATAGCCTTGGTACTTTTAAGTACCAGCGTTGACGCTGTTGAAAAAGAATACATGCTAAAAGCAGGCTTCTTGTATAACTTTGCACGTTTTGGACACTGGGATTCTCATTTAGAACCCCTTGATCAATTTACTATTTGTAGCCCTGATAAATACTTTATTGATGTGGCTAACACCGCTCTAAAAAATCGCACTATAAAAAAATTACCTTTGCATAATAAATTAGTCACTCTTGATGAAGTCACAACATCTGCGTGTAACATGCTATTTATCACCTCAGATACATTTGCTCAGTGGCAAAACATAACTCCTTTAGATCTAAAAAATATTATGGTCATTGGTGAAACAGACTCATTTATTGAAAATGGCGGCCATATCAGATTCTTTCTTTCCAGTGGTAAAATTCGCTTTGAAATTGCACCACAACAGCTTAAAGATGCAGGCATTACTATGAGTTCAAAAGTACTACGACTTGCACGCGTTGTAGATAGGTAATGCAATGAAAAAACTATTTGCATTAAATACAATGAGCAAAAAATTATTATTCATCTTAATGAGTGTCGCACTTGTATCAACCGCTACAGTAACCATTGTATTTAGTGCTTATGAAATCACCAGCGCTAAAGAAGAACAAATAGAAAGCCTGGGGTCGCTGTCTAAAATGCTTTCACCCAATATAACTACTGCACTTATGTTTAATGATATAGATGCGGTACAAGAGCTTATAAACCCAATACTTATACGCTCAGATGTTATTAGTATAATGGTAACGAGTATGACTGGTGAACAACTTGTTATTGCTCAAGCCGAAAATGAAGAAATAAAACAAAGCATTGAGGTTAATACTTTACTTCAACTTGATATGTATAATTATGGTGTATTAAAGATACGTGCTAACGACAGCTATATTAAAGAAAGAATCACTTTTTATACCAAGTTTATAATGATCCTGATGGTATTTACCTTTGCGGTTAGTCTTATTTTGTCGCTTTTATTAAGACGTAAATTTTTAAACCCAATTTTATATTTAGCACAAACAGCCAGTAAAATAACCACATCACATGATTATAGTTTACGCGCTAAACAACTATCACAAGATGAAGTCGGACAGTTAACTTCTTGTTTTAACGATATGCTATACAACATTGAGCAAAGAGAAAGCTCATTAGAAAACCAAGTTAGTCTTCGTACTAATGAACTTGAAAATGCAAATATTCAGTTGCAACAATATGCTTACCAAGACGGGTTAACCGATTTACCAAATAGACGGTATTTTTACGAGAAACTACAAAGCTTAGTAAGTATTAAGGGAATGAAATTCGCACTTATATTTATAGATTTAGATGGTTTTAAAGAAGTAAACGACAGCCTTGGACATGACTACGGTGATTTATTATTACACCAGGTAGCAACGAGGCTGCAAAGCTGTATAACAACAAAAGATACAGTAGCACGCTTAGGTGGAGACGAATTTACATTAATTTTAGAGGGTGTAAGTAGCCCTGATGAAGCATCAAAAATTGCCGAAGCTGTAAAAAGTAGTTTAATGCAGAGCATTAAAATAAAAAAAGAAACAGTCTATGTTACTGCAAGCATAGGTTTAACGTTTTTCCCTGCTGATGGTTTAACAGTAGAAGAGCTCGTTAGACGTGCTGATCAAGCGATGTATTTATCTAAAAATAAAGGGCGGAATCGCTATGAGTTTTTCTCCTATGCTATCGAAGAAAAAGCCACAGAAAAGCGTCGCCTGATAGAAGAGATACGCACTGCAATTGTAAAAAAACAATTTGAATTATATTACCAACCTATATTTTCAATTGATGGGAAATCAGTACCAAAAGCTGAAGCCCTTATTCGTTGGAACCACCCTGAAGGAGGCCTAATAGGCCCCAATGAATTTATACCTGTTGCTGAAAAAAATGGATTAATAAACGACATAGGCCAATGGGTAAAATCTCAAGCAATTCAAGATACCGTCCAATTCAATGTTTTAAGTGAAAAGACAATTCAAGTCAGTGTAAATACATCACCTCTTGAAATTGACCGCACTGGTTGCTGGGTGGATGAATGGATTGTTGCAAGTAAAAAGTACCAACTACCCGCCAACACTATTTTAATTGAAGTCACTGAAAATACCTTAATGGATCCAGATTCGTCAATACAGCGACAATTAAAACGCTTAAGCACTATTAATATAGACATAGCGATTGACGACTTTGGTATTGGTTATTCTTCTTTGGCGTATCTACAGCGCTTAGATATAGATATTTTAAAAATAGATCGTTCATTTATAAGCGATATTGAATCAAACGATAATAGTATTGCTCTCGTGAAGGCTATTATCACTATGGCTCATAACCTAGATGTAATGGTGGTAGCGGAAGGTGTTGAAACACAAAAACAGTATGACCTATTAAAGCTGCTTGCATGCGATTATATTCAAGGCTACATTTTTTCAAAGGCAATTACTAAACAAGAGTTTATGAAAAAGTATATAATACCAATCCGCAATAATACTTAATCATTTTGCGGGGCTAAATGTGTCGCTACCTGTGTTAAAAAATTCTCATTTAGAACAACTAAATAGCAAATTTTTTGCCTAGCTATCAACACGTTTTTCCATCCTCAAAATAGATCACTTAATTAAGCGAATTGGTATAAAACAAAAAGAAGTGATCTGATTTATGTCCATCTTGCTGGATTTTAGCAATTCAACACAGAACACGTCTTTACTCTTGCGTTAAAATTTCATGTATTTAAAGCTTAATCCCAAGCTATAACCAGCGAGGGACTAGTTGCTTGTACTCTTTATATTGTATTGAAAAGCGATGAGCTAAATGAGCTTCTTCAACTAACGTCTGTCTATATATAGCTATAAAACCAATAACCAAACAGGTCAAACTAAATATACTAGGTAAGGCTAAAAAGAAACCCACCTGTGCAGCTACAACACCTAAATACATCGGATTCCTAGAGTATTCATATAGTCCTGATGTTTTAAGCTCATGTGGTCCCTTAGGATCAATTCCTGAACGCCAAAGTGCCGCCATATGAAAATGTACAAACATCGTCAAAATAAAACCTGCACTCAATAAAATATCGCCAAATAATACACCTGGCCAGCCATTGAGAATTGGGAATAACCCAAGGTAGCTATCTAACTCAGGTACAAACACTCTAATTACACATATAAACCAAATAGCAGCCCTGAAAAACTTAAAAACCATATGGTTCCACCAACTAGTACAAAACTTATCTCCGGGATAAATAACGCCTGATGGTGTGTCTCTATTTTTATAAATAATTCTAAATGTATAAAACCCCGCAACAAAAGTATAAAAAATAGCTAAGTAAATACGTGTAAATTCAACTAGCGAAGTAGAGTCATCTAAAAATGTTTCATAGGGCATCTAGTTACAGCTCACAATCATTATTGGTAGTAATTTTAAAACAACTAACTCAATAAATTTTAGTTATAAGGTCATGAAATTATATTAGTATTCATTGCCTTCATAAACAAGTTAAGTCAGAGGTTTGTTAACGAGTAATCATTAACTAACACCATTAATTTAAAATAACTTCGACTTATTAGGATCTCATACTTTTTATATAATACCAATCTGCTTATATATTTGAATTGATATTATTCACTCATATTTTTACATTCTATATATGCAAAAAACGACTATTTCGGTTAGGACTTTCTTTAATTCGAAGCTTTGTACAGTGCAATAGTAAACTCAGCGTTAGGAAGTCACAGTGAAAAACTACACTCGCATCGGCGATGCCACTTTAACTCGTTAAATTAAGTAGATTATTCACTGAGAGACGCTTCGCTCTAGAGGAATACCTGAATCACTTTTCTAAAAATGTAAAAAGCCCAGCTCGTTAGGTTCGGGAGCTCTACAACTTAATGCTTGTGTGATGTCATGATACCTTCAGCGGTGGAGAGTCATAGTGAAAATGCTGCGCACTCATCGTAGAGCGTATGTTTTTATAATTTTAACAGCAGGAGTCGCTTTGCTCGCCCGCCCTGCGTGTTGATGTGAGTGTGTATTAATTGTAAGCGTCTAGCGAACCACACCTAGCATCGATGTTCTGATTATCTAAAAATACCTGCTCAATGATAAATTCGGAGCAGGTGATGAAAACTTACAGAACAAGCGCACAGTGGCAGCAGCTTTTGCTGCAACGCAGTACGTTTAGTGGTACTAATATTGAATTCTGCCAACACCATAATGTCGCTATTACGACTTATTATAAACAACGTGCTTTACTGGCAAAAGACCAGCCTAATTCCACCTTGCCAGTGCACACGCAGTGCCTTACATCATCACGTTTTGTCCAGGTAAAACAAACTACTGAAGTCTGCGCGCAAACTCGTCAAAATACGCTGCAGTTTGATACGCTAACCGGCCAACTCACGTTTCCTATCGATTTAGCGACGGCCGATATCGTTGCCATTATTAAAGGGCTAACGGTATGAGGATGTTCGTTGATGTACCCACCGTCTATTTATGTGCCGATGCCGTTGATTTTCGAAAATCAATTAATGGTCTGGCGGCGTTGGTGGAAGCAGAGCTTGAACTACCCGTGCTCAGTGGTGCGCTATTTGTGTTTTGTAATAAAGGCCGTGACAAACTCAAACTGCTTTACTGGGATAACACCGGTTTTGCACTGTGGTATAAGCGATTAGATAAGCATAAGTTCAAATGGCCCAAACTCATGTCACCCACCATGACCTTAAGCGAGCAGCAATTACACTGGTTATTATCGGGTTATGATGTGATTGGACACAGTAAAATTGATGTCGCAGGTAAGAAAATGCTTTAATATTTGCGATCGATTGATGATCATCAAAGTGAGTTCAGTTAGCACTGCAAAGCCTTTGATGATGCCTTAAAATAGGCGTCATGAAAAATGAACTCGCCCTTAAACAGCGCATTGCTGAACTTGAAAAACTGTTAGCGCAGAAGGATGCCCAGATTGCGGCATTGGAAGAGCGCTGGAGCTTGGCCCAACAAAAACAATTCGGCAAAAGTGCTGAAGGCTTTGCCGGGCAAGGCGAGTTATTCAATGAAGTGGAAGAAATTGTTGAGGAAGTTGAGGCAGAGCAACAATCCATTAGCTATACCCGTAAAAAGCCGGTGCGTAAGGCACTGCCAAAAGACTTACCTCGTGAGCAGGTTATTCACGACATCATCGACAAAACCTGTGATTGCTGTGGCGGTGAGCTACATAAAATGGGTGAAGATAAGTCAGAAAAGCTTGAGTTCATACCCGCTAAAATCAAAGTGATTGAGCATATTAGGCCTAAATACGCCTGCCGTCACTGTGATAAATCCTCAACTCAGACACAGATTAAACAAGCCTCAATGCCTGCCATGCCCATCAACAAAGGCATTGCAACCAGCAGTTTGCTCAGTCAGCTTATCACCAGTAAATACCAATACGGGTTACCGCTGTATCGCCAGGAAGCGATGTTTAAGCAATACGGTATTGAACTCAGTCGACAGA
>NZ_AUTL01000173.1:0-13416 GCF_000498015.1 Pseudoalteromonas sp. TAE79 | reverse complement strand
GTGCGCGGTTTTGTAAATTATTTTAGTATAGCCAATTGTAAGCGAGAGCTAAAAGCCTTGGCAGGTTGGATCAGACGAAGACTAAGGGCAATACAGCTGAGGTTGTGGAAGAAGCCATCAAGGCTACATCGACGACTAAAGCAGTTAGGGAAAAAGCCACCGTTTAAGTTCATAAAGATGAACTCGTGGCGTAACTCACTAAGCCCTTTATCTTGTGTATCGATGCCAAACCAATGGTTTGAGGAGCTTGGTTTATATCCAATAGAAAAAGTGAATACGGGATGGCTTGCTTTATCAGCGTTTAGGAAATAAGTTGATAAAATGTGAAGGGTACAGGAGCCGTATACGAGGTCCGTACGTACGGTTCTGTGAGAGGGATGAGGCATAAGCCTCACCCTACTCGATTATGCCTGTTTTTAAGTCAGCAAATAGTGACTCGGCTATATTGAACACGGTTTTAATTTAACTGGTGTTACATCACTAAATCGCAGTTCAATAACTTTAAAGAGCTTGTGTGTGGATAATTTTTTTACAGTAATAATTATTTTAGGTGCGCTACTGCTTGTTGCTAGCTTAAAAACAACCGTTAAAGTTTGTAAAAAAACATCGCAAAGAGCATGGAGTGTACTGCTATGCGCTATTATTTTTTTTATTATAGGGTATTGGTGGGTACTTTATTATTTTTCAAATCACGACATTGCACCCGTCGTTATGAATATGGTGGCTATGTTGTTGCTTGGCGGTGGTGGGTTTGTTTTTTTAGTTATTAAACTGAGCTTAAAAAGTATTCTTAAAATAGAGCAAGCAACGCAGTATCAAAAATATCAAACTGAGCACGATAACTTAACAACTCTACCTAACCGCGAAAAGTTTTTTAAATCTCTGAGTAAACAAGTTGAATATCCTTCCCCATTTTCACTATTTTATATCGACTTAAATAACTTTAAACAAATTAATGATGCGTTTGGGCATCAGTGTGGTGACCAACTCTTGGCTGCATTTGCCAATAAACTAAATAAAGAATTATGCGGCATTGCTAAGTTATATCGGATTGGAGGTGATGAGTTCGCATTTTTACTGCATACCGATACAGATGAAAGCATGAATTATTGTGTAAACATTATAAACTCAGCCGTCAAAAGTCCGTTTTGTACGAATGAGCAAATGGTTAAAATACAATTAAGTATAGGCGTAAGCCGTTTTCCTGATGATAGCCGATTGCCCGATCAGCTATTAAAAAAAGCTGACTTGGCACTGCATGAAGCTAAAAAAACATTTCAACCTTTGGTAAATTACTCCTCTGCAATAGGTAAACGAGCTGAGGACTTTTTTGATTTATCAGCCAAGATTAAAGTGGCATTACATAAAGATGAGTTTGAGCTTTATTTACAACCCATAATGGACTCTAAAGATCTGCAATTACATGGTCTAGAAGCCCTTATACGATGGCCGCAAGATGATGGTAGCTTTATTAGTCCTGAAAAGTTTATAACCGTAGCTGAGCGTACAGGGCTTATTTTTCCTTTATCGAAATGGGTTGTACAAGAAGCCGTTAATCACATTAGAAAACTAAAACTATTTGGCTTCACCGGTACCATACATGTCAACTTATCGACGAAAGATATTGAAAGCAGTGAGTTTTACGATTTTATAATTAGTTTACTCGCAACGGATCCTACATTAAGCGACTCGTTAATTTTTGAAATTACTGAAGGTGCAATGATGACAAATATACCGGCTGCTAGAAAAATGATGCAACAGTTGAGTATGCGCGGGTTTAAATTTAGTGTTGATGACTTTGGTACTGGCTTTTCGTCGCTGTCGTTATTAAGGGAGTTGCCCATAAACCAGATAAAAATAGATCAATCGTTTATCAAAGACATGCTCATTAATCCGCCTGATTACGCTATTGTAGAATCTACATTGTTTTTAGCGGGTCGATTAAATTGCGATGTAGTTGCTGAGGGAATAGAAACTAAAGAAGTAGAACAGGCGTTGTTGAATCTTAACTGTGATTATTTACAAGGGTATTTATATAGTAAACCAATAACAATAGATGAGTTTATAAGTGTTTATTTAAATGCAGAGAAGGTAAGTTGAAGTTAATGAGTTTTGAGAAGTTTTAGACAGGGGAGTCAAATTGGCTGGGATACCAGGATTTGAACCTGGGAATGCCAGGATCAAAACCTGGTGCCTTACCGCTTGGCGATATCCCAACTATAAATTTGATATTAATTTTAGTTCTTAATAAGAACATGGTGCGGAAGGAGAGACTTGAACTCTCACAACCTAAGTTACTGGAACCTAAATCCAGCGCGTCTACCAATTCCGCCACTCCCGCATCACTAATTTGCTAATTTAAACTCTAAGCTAGAGCAATTCTTTTATCCAACTTTCCTTGGTAGAAGAAGTTGGCTGGGATACCAGGATTTGAACCTGGGAATGCCAGGATCAAAACCTGGTGCCTTACCGCTTGGCGATATCCCAACAAAGAATTAATGATAATTTTATTTCTTATCAAGAAATGGTGCGGAAAGAGAGACTTGAACTCTCACAACCGAAGTTACTGGAACCTAAATCCAGCGCGTCTACCAATTCCGCCACTCCCGCATCGTTTGTACAATAAAGTACAGGTAGTTATTTTAAACTCTTCATTGAGCTGCAATTTAACTCTTGCAGAGCCATTTCTAAAAGAAGAAATGGTGGCTAAGACGGGATTTGAACCTGTGACCCCATCATTATGAGTGATGTGCTCTAACCAGCTGAGCTACTTAGCCATTGTTGGCTGGGATACCAGGATTTGAACCTGGGAATGCCAGGATCAAAACCTGGTGCCTTACCGCTTGGCGATATCCCAACAATAACAATTGATAGTTTTAATTCTTATCAAGAATTATGGTGCGGAAGGAGAGACTTGAACTCTCACATCCTAAGATACTGGAACCTAAATCCAGCGCGTCTACCAATTCCGCCACTCCCGCACACAAGGTAGTTATTTTAAACTCTTCATTGAGCAACAAAAAAATAATGGTGGCTAAGACGGGATTTGAACCTGTGACCCCATCATTATGAGTGATGTGCTCTAACCAGCTGAGCTACTTAGCCATCTTTTTTTGTTAGCACTTCATCGCTGAGTGCGGGGCGTATTATGCTGATATGACCCAAATTCGTCAACACCTTTTTTGCAAAAAAACACTTAACTGTGTTTGTTTGCAGGAAAATTAAGCTAACAGGCTAAAATTTAATAAAAATGCTGTTTTTTTAGCTGCCTTTAAGGCGCGGAATCTTAATTAACCCTGTACTTCTTTCATTAAACGATATTACAAAGATAGACTAGTTGAGGTTAATTATTATTTTTATAATGCTTAAATACAAAAAAGGCTCGTAAAAACGAGCCTTTAAAAATTATTACCAAGTTAAATTGGTTTAATTTGTACTTATACGTTGAACAAGAAGTTCATTACATCGCCATCTTTAACAATGTACTCTTTACCTTCTTGACGCATCTTACCTGCTTCTTTTGCGCCACTCTCACCTTTAAAGGCAACAAAGTCGTCAAAAGCAATAGTTTGCGCACGAATAAAGCCACGCTCGAAGTCGGTATGGATTTTACCCGCTGCTTGTGGTGCTGTTGCACCTACAGGGATTGTCCATGCGCGTACTTCTTTTACGCCAGCTGTGAAATAAGTTTGTAATTGTAGTAATTCATAACCACCACGAATAACAAGGTTAAGACCCGGCTCTTCTAAACCAAGATCAGCCATAAACTCAAGCTTGTCTTCGTCATCTAGTTCTGAAAGCTCAGATTCGATAGCGGCACATACAGGAACAACAATCGCATCTTCAGCTGCGGCAATAGCGCGTACGCGGTCAAGGTATGGGTTATTTTCAAAACCATCTTCAGCAACGTTTGCAATATACATTGTTGGTTTAATCGTTAAGAAGTTAATAGAGCTGATTGCTGCTTTTTCTTCTTTAGTTAGTGCTAGACCACGTAAAGTTAAGCCTTCGTCAAGATGCACTTTTACTTTTTCAAGTACAGCATTTTGCTCTTTAGCGTCTTTATCGCCACCTTTTGCTTTTTTTGAATTACGGAAAAGGGCTTTTTCAGCGCTATCCATATCAGCAAGTACTAACTCAGTGTTGATTACGTCAATATCGTCAGCAGGGTCAATAGTGCCTGCTACGTGGATGATGTTTTCATCTTCAAAACAGCGAACTACGTGGCCAATTGCATCGGTTTCACGAATGTTAGCTAAAAACTGGTTACCAAGGCCTTCACCTTTAGATGCGCCTTTTACTAAGCCAGCAATGTCTACAAATTCCATACTGGTGGTAAGAACTCGTTGAGGGTTTACTATTTTAGCAAGTTCGTCTAGACGAGGATCTGGCACAGGTACCACACCTGTATTAGGCTCAATGGTACAAAAAGGAAAGTTAGCGGCTTCAATACCCGCTTTAGTTAGTGCATTGAAAAGCGTTGATTTACCAACGTTAGGCAAGCCAACGATGCCACATTTAAAACCCATAGTAAGATACCTTGTTTAGATTCGTTTAAACGATGTGCTTGAACCCAAGTTATTAGGGTTTAAACGAATGTAGTCTGTTTTGTGCTTTTAACACACCATCTTTTGCAAGTATTTCCATACAACGAACTGCTTCATCAACAGCAGCATCCATCTTTTCTTGGTCTGCTTTGGCCGCTTTTCCAAGCACCCAACCAGTAACCATTTCACGATGTCCTGGATGGCCTACACCAATGCGCAAGCGCATAAAGTCTTTTTGATTTGCCATTTTTGCAATAATGTCTTTTAAACCATTATGACCGCCATGCCCGCCGCCTTTTTTTAACTTGGCAACGCCTGGGTCTAAATCCAATTCGTCATGGGCAACTAAAATGTCCTCGACAGGGATTTTGAAAAAATTAGCTAAACTACTGACCGCTTTACCACTTAAATTCATGTAAGTAGTGGGGATCAATAATTTGAATTCTTGGCCTTGAATGATCACTTTGCCTGTAAGGCCGTGATATTTAGGATCGTATTTTAGGGTGCAGTTGTAGCGTGCAGCGATTTGCTCGATGAACCAAGCACCTGCATTGTGGCGTGTGTTTGCGTATTCGGGGCCTGGATTAGCCAGGCCCACAAGCATTTGAATAGAATTCAAGGTTGCGAGACCTTAAAAATTATTCTGCTGCTGCAGCGTCGTCTTCAACTGGAGCTGCTTTGTTTGCTTTGATAGTCAGGATAGACTGATCATGGCCTTCGCCTTTACCTAAATCTACAGAGCTAACGCCTTTAGGGAAAGTAAGGTCAGAAATATGAACAGAATCGCCAACAACAAACTTAGAAACATCTACTTCAATGAATTCTGGAAGTGCTTTTGGAAGACACGTAATTTCAACTTCAGTTAACTGGTGAACAACAGTTGCGCCAGCTTTAGTTACAATATCTTCACCGATGAAGTGAAGAGGAACTTTAGTTTGAAATTTATGAGTAGCATCTACACGTTGGAAATCAAGGTGAGTAAGCTTAGGCTTGAATGGGTGACGTTGGATATCTTTTAAGATTACTTCAACAGCTTCGCCATCTACGTTAAGCGTAAGGATATGCGTGTAAAAACCTTCGTCTTCTTGTGCTTTGATCATATCTTTATGAGCAAAAGTAAGAGATAAAGCTTCTTTGTCAGCTCCGTAAAGGATTGCAGGAACTTTGTCTTCGCGACGTAGGCGGCGGCTCGCACCAGTACCAGTTTCTACGCGAAGTTCAGCGTTATATGTATAAGTTTTGTTAGACATGATGTCTCCAGTTATTAAAATGTGTAGGGCCTTTGCGACCAAGGTCCCTAGCCAAAAGGCGCGCTATCATACCACCACGCTCAGACAAAATAAACATCGCTTACAAAAAAAGCGCCAAAAGGCGCTTTTATACTCAGGAATGCTTAATTTTAGTGTTCAAACATCGCTGAGATAGATTCTTCGTTACTAATACGACGAATAGTCTCTGCTAACATGTCAGCAAGCGTAAGTACCTTAATTTTATCAAGGGCTTTAAGCTCGTCAGATAGCGGAATCGAGTCAGTTACAATTACTTCGTCAATCATCGAGTCACGTAAGTTTTCTGCTGCTTTACCTGAAAGAATAGGGTGCGTTGCGTATGCAAATACGCGCTTAGCGCCATGTTCTTTAAGTGCTTCTGCGGCTTTACATAACGTACCACCGGTATCAATCATATCATCTACGATAATACAATCTCGACCTTCCACGTCACCAATAATGTGCATTACTTGAGAAACGTTTGCTTGAGGGCGGCGTTTGTCAATGATTGCTAAATCGGTATCGTTTAGTAGTTTTGCAATTGCACGTGCGCGTACAACACCACCAATATCTGGAGATACAACAACGACGTCTTCAAAGTCGCGTTCTTTCATATCTTCAAGTAATACAGGGCTGCCAAATACGTTGTCTACTGGTACATCAAAGAAGCCTTGGATTTGTTCAGCGTGTAAATCAACCGTAAGAACACGGTCAACACCAACACTTGATAAGAAATCTGCAACAACTTTAGCGGTAATTGGAACACGAGCAGAACGTACACGACGGTCTTGGCGCGCATAACCAAAATAAGGAATGACGGCAGTAATACGACCTGCAGATGCACGACGTAGAGCATCAACCATAACGATAAGTTCCATCAGGTTATCGTTTGTAGGGGCACAGGTTGATTGCAAGATAAAAACGTCCGAGCCACGAACATTTTCATTTATTTGAACACTGATCTCACCGTCGCTAAAACGGCCAACAACAGCATCGCCTAATTCAATATATAAACGTTTTGCAACTTTTTGAGCTAACTCAGGTGTTGCGTTACCAGCGAAGAGCTTCATGTCAGGCACGGTAGGGTTCCTCAGGCACTGAATATTTGGACTAACGGGCAATGATAAATACCACTGCGGGTTAACTTATGATTACTTGTACGTTACTTCATTGATCGAATATGGCGGNCTCCGTATGAGCAGGTGAGACATTTGCGCTTGAAGCCACAAAACCCTGCCAAGTATGGGGGAGATTTTCAAGTACATCTTGTGCTTGAACTTGACTAGCAAATTCGACAAAACAACATGAACCTGTTCCGGTCATCTTCGACGGTGCGTATTTTAGCAACCACTGGAGGGTTTTTTCAACCTCGGGGCAAAGCTTTTTAACTAAAGGCTCACAATCGTTGGTTAAAGTATGGTGTTTCCAATCGCCTATTATTTTTGGTGTGTCGCGTTTTAAATCTGGATGTGTAAATATTTTTGCGGTACTTACATGTTGGTTAGGGTGTACAACGCAGTACCATTTTTGTTCAAGTGTTACGTGGTGTAGTTTTTCACCAATACCGTGCGCTATGGCGCTTTGACCTTGTATGAACACCGGAACATCTGCCCCTAACTTGAGCCCCAATTGTGCTAGTGTTTCTAAATTTAGTGTCAATTTCCATAACTTATTTAGGGCTAATAAAGTACTCGCTGCGTCAGATGAACCTCCTCCAACACCGCCCCCCATCGGCAAGCGCTTAATTAAATTTATTTTTACACCCAAAGAGGTTTTACAGTGTGTTTGTAATAATAAAGCCGCTTTATAGATGAGATTATCATTTAGAGGGATGTCTTTAGTATCACCACCGACAGAAATACTCCCATCTGTTGTTAACTCAAAATAAAGCTCATCACCAAAATTTAAAAAAGTAAATAAGGTTTCGAGTTCATGATAACCATCTTCTCGGCGAGCATTAATATGTAAAAATAAATTGAGTTTTGCCGGAGCAATCAGTGAAAAAGAGGTTTTGTTATTCATATTTATTTAAATTGCCAATCGTAGAGTTGAATTTTTATTTTTATTTGTTGATGCTTTAACGTTAGTTTGGTTGGTAACCAATAGCCTGCGTTTTGTATATAAGTGCCGTAATCTATTTGCCATTTTTTACCTGTGTTATCAAACCATAACACTTGCTTTGCACGGCCTAGCTCATCAACGACTAAGCTTTGATCGTCAATGGTGCCTTTAAGCCAATTGTCGGCGTTATCAACCGGGAGTGTAAAACCCGTTAAACGCTTTAAAAGCTCTGCAGCATTAGTATCAAAGTACTCATCGCCGTCAAACTCTAATTCAGCACCATTTGCTGTTTGTTTAAGCGACAAAATACGCGTACCAATAAAGGTAGTTAGTATTAAATTATTGGAATTTGCTGTTTGCTGCCAATTTAAGTTTGCAGATTGACGCTCTTGTGGACTAATAAACGCGAGTTTACCCTCGACCTGCCAAGTTTTTTGAGCAGCTAAACGTGGTTTCCAATCACCATAAAGTGTTGTTTTTGTATCAATTTGATGAGCACAGCCACCTAAAAACAAAAAAAACATGAATAAAATCAAATATTGTCGAATCAAATGTTGTTCCTTACTTTCCATATTCCGCTGATTTTTGGTAAAATTACCGCCTTTGAAGTAGGGCTCAGCAATATTTGGCAAATATGACCATAATAGCACTAGGTATAAATCACAAAACCGCATCCGTAGAATTACGTGAAAAAGTGGCTTTTTCGCCTGAGCAAATTTCAGAGGCGTTGCAACAATTAAGCGGCCATGCCGACTTTAATGAAGCGGTTATTGTATCTACCTGCAATCGAACCGAGATCTATTGTAGCCTCGCTCAGCAAAATTCCCAAACACTGTTGACTTGGCTTGCCAGTTTCCATGGTTTGGATGAACATGAACTGAGTAATAATATTTATTGTCACGAAGGTAATGACGCTATTAACCACTTAATGCGCGTAGCGTGTGGGTTGGATTCTTTGGTGTTAGGGGAACCGCAAATTTTAGGGCAAATAAAACAATCGTTTTTTAGCGCTAAAACCCACGATGCTGTAGGTGTTACTTTTGATAGATTGTTTCAAAAAACCTTTTCGGTGGCTAAACAAGTTAGAACCGAAACAAATATTGGCGCAAGTGCTGTATCGGTTGCATTTGCAGCTGTTAATTTAGCAAAACATATTTACGGCAAGCTTGATAAAACAAACGTTTTATTAATTGGTGCGGGTGAAACTATTGAACTGGTGGCCAAGCATTTATATCAAAATGAGCCACAAAACATTACCGTTGCGAACCGAACTATTGAGCGAGCTCGAAGCTTAGCTGACGAAGTGTCGGCGGATGTAATTGCTTTAGCGCAATTGCCAGAGCGTTTACATAAAGCCGATATAGTGATTAGTTCTACCGCCAGTACTTTGCCTATTATTGGTAAAGGGGTGGTTGAGCAAGCGCTTAAGCAGCGCCGTCACAAGCCCATGCTATTTATAGATATTGCGGTTCCGCGCGACATAGAAAGCCAAGTAGGTGAGCTAGATGCTGCCTATTTATATTCCGTTGATGACTTACAAACCATTGTAAGCGAGAATATGGCAGCGCGTGAGCAAGCTGCACAGCAAGCGCAAATAATTATTACTGAACGCACCAAAGAATTTGCAATGTGGATGCGCTCACTCGATTCGGTAGATTTAATCCGCCATTATCGAAATGATGTACAAACAATTAAGTCAGAACTTGTAGAGCGTGCTGTTAGTCAGCTTAATACAGGTAAAGATGCAGAAAAAATTATATTAGAGCTCGCCAATAAATTAACCAATCGCTTAATGCACGCGCCTACCCGTGCAATACAAGACGCAGCGAAAAAAGGTGAAGTGGCGCAGTTAAACCAGTTGAAAAAAATGTTAGGTATTGATCAGGAATAACCGTTAAATGAAAGAGTCTGTTTATAATAAATTAGAAACCTTAGTAGAGCGTTACGAAGAAGTACAAGCGCTGCTAAGCGACCCGTCGGTCATTAGTGATCAAAATCGTTTTCGTGGGCTTTCAAAAGAATATTCTGAGCTTGAAGAGATTGTAAAAACGTTTTTAACTTACAAAGAAACGCAAGATGATTTAGCCAGTGCAGAAGAAATGCTTAAAGATTCTGACCCTGAAATGCGTGAAATGGCGCAAGAAGAATATAAAGAAGCTAAAGCGCAAATTTTGGTAATTGAAGATCAAATTCAAGTATTAATGTTGCCAAAAGATCCACGAGATAATAACAACGTATTTGTTGAAGTACGTGCTGGAACAGGCGGGGATGAAGCGGCTATTTTTGCTGGCGACTTATTCCGTATGTACAGCCGCTATGCAGAAACTAAAAAATGGAAAGTAGAAGTTGTGAGCACCAATGAAGGTGAGCACGGTGGTTACAAAGAAGTTATTGCAAATATTAGTGGCGAAGGCGTTTACGGTCAATTAAAGTTTGAATCAGGTGTACACCGCGTACAACGTGTGCCAGAAACCGAGTCACAAGGGCGAGTTCATACCTCTGCATGTACTGTTGCGGTAATGGCGGAAGTACCAGAAGCCGAAGCAATACAAATTAACACAGCAGATTTAAAAGTTGATACATTTCGTGCATCGGGCGCAGGTGGTCAGCACGTTAATAAAACAGATTCTGCTATTCGACTTACACATATACCTACCGGTGTCGTGGTTGAGTGTCAGGATCAGCGTTCACAGCATAAAAACCGCGCTAAAGCGATGTCGGTACTTGCAGCACGCTTGCAACAAGCTGAAGATGAGAAACGCCATGCGGCAGAAGCATCTGAGCGTCGTGATTTAGTAGGTAGTGGCGACCGGTCTGAGCGTATCCGTACTTATAATTACCCACAAGGTCGTATTACCGATCACCGTATCAACTTAACACTTTATCGTTTAAATGAAGTGGTAGCGGGTGATTTAGGCTGTGTTATTGACCCATTAATGCAAGAGCATCAAGCTGACTTATTAGCGGCTATGGGCGACGAGTAGTCGTGAGCCAAACTCTTGAACAAGCTATTGCTGCAGGCGCTAATTTATTAGTACCTAGCAGCGAAAGTGCTAAATTAGATGCACAAGTTTTACTTTTACATATTCTTCAAAAACCTCACAGTTACCTTTTCACTTGGCCAGAACATGCGCTTAGTGATGAGCAACAATCGCAGTTTAATGTATTTATCCAAAGACGTTTAAAAGGTGAGCCCGTAGCCCATATAACTGGGCTGCGTGAATTTTGGAGCTTATCGCTTGAAGTTAACGCAACGACCCTAATACCTCGACCAGATACTGAAACATTAGTCGAGCAAGCACTTGAAATAGCGCTACCCGCTACAGCAAAGGTGCTTGATTTAGGCACAGGTACTGGTGCAATAGCGTTGGCACTGGGTAGTGAAATGCCTAGTTGGCAAATTACTGCAGTAGATAGAGTAAGCGATGCAGTTGCACTTGCTACACGTAACCAGCAGCGATTAGCGATTAATAATGTACATGTTAAACAGAGTAACTGGTTTAGTGAGTTGCATGGCGAAAAATTCAATTTAATTGTCACTAACCCTCCTTATATAGAAAGTAGCGATATACATTTAAATCAGGGTGATGTGCGCTTTGAGCCTCTATCGGCATTAGTGGCTGATGATTGCGGAATGTCTGATATTAAACAAATAATTACACAATCACGTGACTATTTGTCATCTAATGGCTATCTTTTAATAGAACACGGTTTTGAGCAAGGTGAAGCTGTTCGTCATTTTTTTGAAAAAATGGCGTTTGTTAATATTAAAACAGTGAAAGACCTTGGTAACAATGACCGTGTAACACTTGCACTGTGGCCCTAGAGAATAATAATTGCCTACTAGTGCGTTAAATAATGCCATGAAGGAATTTCGACTATGATGGGTGGTTTTTTATTTTCAGATGAACCAGAAGAAACAATCGATGAGATTGAACACGGTACCTGGAAAGTATTAATCGTTGATGATGAACCTGAAGTTCATGCTGTTACAAAGCTAGCGTTGAGTGATTTTGAGTTTCAAAATAAACGCTTAGAGTTTATTAGTGCCTACTCAGGTGCTGAAGCGAAAGAGCTCATAAAAGGTAAGCGTCTAGCGAACCACACCTAGCATCGATGTTCTGATTATCTAAAAATACCTGCTCAATGATAAATTCGGAGCAGGTGATGAAAACTTACAGAACAAGCGCACAGTGGCAGCAGCTTTTGCTGCAACGCAGTACGTTTAGTGGTACTAATATTGAATTCTGCCAACACCATAATGTCGCTATTACGACTTATTATAAACAACGTGCTTTACTGGCAAAAGACCAGCCTAATTCCACCTTGCCAGTGCACACGCAGTGCCTTACATCATCACGTTTTGTCCAGGTAAAACAAACTACTGAAGTCTGCGCGCAAACTCGTCAAAATACGCTGCAGTTTGATACGCTAACCGGCCAACTCACGTTTCCTATCGATTTAGCGACGGCCGATATCGTTGCCATTATTAAAGGGCTAACGGTATGAGGATGTTCGTTGATGTACCCACCGTCTATTTATGTGCCGATGCCGTTGATTTTCGAAAATCAATTAATGGTCTGGCGGCGTTGGTGGAAGCAGAGCTTGAACTACCCGTGCTCAGTGGTGCGCTATTTGTGTTTTGTAATAAAGGCCGTGACAAACTCAAACTGCTTTACTGGGATAACACCGGTTTTGCACTGTGGTATAAGCGATTAGATAAGCATAAGTTCAAATGGCCCAAACTCATGTCACCCACCATGACCTTAAGCGAGCAGCAATTACACTGGTTATTATCGGGTTATGATGTGATTGGACACAGTAAAATTGATGTCGCAGGTAAGAAAATGCTTTAATATTTGCGATCGATTGATGATCATCAAAGTGAGTTCAGTTAGCACTGCAAAGCCTTTGATGATGCCTTAAAATAGGCGTCATGAAAAATGAACTCGCCCTTAAACAGCGCATTGCTGAACTTGAAAAACTGTTAGCGCAGAAGGATGCCCAGATTGCGGCATTGGAAGAGCGCTGGAGCTTGGCCCAACAAAAACAATTCGGCAAAAGTGCTGAAGGCTTTGCCGGGCAAGGCGAGTTATTCAATGAAGTGGAAGAAATTGTTGAGGAAGTTGAGGCAGAGCAACAATCCATTAGCTATACCCGTAAAAAGCCGGTGCGTAAGGCACTGCCAAAAGACTTACCTCGTGAGCAGGTTATTCACGACATCATCGACAAAACCTGTGATTGCTGTGGCGGTGAGCTACATAAAATGGGTGAAGATAAGTCAGAAAAGCTTGAGTTCATACCCGCTAAAATCAAAGTGATTGAGCATATTAGGCCTAAATACGCCTGCCGTCACTGTGATAAATCCTCAACTCAGACACAGATTAAACAAGCCTCAATGCCTGCCATGCCCATCAACAAAGGCATTGCAACCAGCAGTTTGCTCAGTCAGCTTATCACCAGTAAATACCAATACGGGTTACCGCTGTATCGCCAGGAAGCGATGTTTAAGCAATACGGTATTGAACTCAGTCGACAGA
>NZ_AUTL01000172.1:0-14860 GCF_000498015.1 Pseudoalteromonas sp. TAE79 | reverse complement strand
TATTACTAAAACAACGGGGTACTAACAAATAAAACAGAACTTCTTTCAAACTAGTATTCAAAATGGGTTATTGCTAACCCATTTTAACGAAAGCAATTAGATGCTAACGATGTTTTCAGCTTGTGGACCTTTTTGACCTTGAGTAACAGTAAACTGTACACGTTGGCCTTCAGCTAGAGTTTTGAAACCGTCGCCAGAGATTGCGCTGAAATGTGCGAAAACATCAGGACCAGATTCTTGCTCGATGAAACCAAAACCTTTTGCTTCGTTGAAAAATTTAACTGTACCAGTTGTAGTTGTAGACATAATAGTATCCTAAGGATTAATAAAAGTGCGCCTTAAATTAGGCAATTTAACAGGAAGAAAACATACATTTAACTGAGGATAGCGCGAAGGATTATTACTAAAACAACGTGGTACTTACAAATAAATAGGGTTTTCTGTCAACCCGATGGCAAGCAGGATAACAGTAAATTAAGTTATATACCAAGCCCTATTGTAAATTTATTTTAGAGTAAGTGCTTTATTTGTTTGTTTGTTTTTTAACTAATTAGTTATAATTAATATGATATTTTATACTTTTAAAATAAAGGTAAGCTTTGTTGAATCAATGCGTTAAGCCTATTTTTACGCTCAATTTTAGAGTAGACAAAATACAGCTTTTAATTGGTTGAAACATGACCTAATTACCTACTAAATTTTTTGAGATATACCCTAAATAATGTAATTCTTTAGCTCCAAATTACAAATCCAAGTATTAATAATGCAATCCAAAGTGTTTCAGCAACAATTAAAATAATGGGTTTCATACCTACTTCGGTAAGTTTTCCTAAATTAGTTTTCATACCGTTTGTACACAATATTATTACTCTAAGTTTAATAAATAGAATCCTACTGGAAGGAGGGTACTTAATTATTTCAATAGGAATTTATCTCGAAGATGCGTTATGTAATAAGTGAATCATGCTGCGTTTAAAGCAAAGCGGCTGATTAGTGGATGGACAGCCAGCAGAAAGGTATCAAGGTAAGGCTTGCTGTCTTTTAAAAATACGCGCTAGGATTGCTAAGTAGTAGTTTAAGTACGTTTAACTAGTCGAGTTCAATTTGGTAATGATAGTGATCGCTACGGCATTTACTTAGGCGGTATTCAATACGTTTACCTTCGATTGATTCGGTAATGCGCGATACTAACAGCAGTGGATCGCCAGCTTTTATAGCAAGCATTTTTGCATCATCTATTGTAGCAAGTACGGCTTTAATACTGTCTTGGGTTTTGTGTACTGTTTGGTTAAATTTACTCTGATAATAATGATAGAGTGTGTGCGGTATATCACTACTTTTATGTATATCAGGAAAGTAGCTTTGCGGTAGGTATATAGTTTCGCTCATGCAAAATTTGTTATCGAGAATACGTCTACGGACAAGCTTGGTAACTTTGTCTTTTTTATTGAGTTGTAACGCTTCTATTACTTCAACTGGCGCTGCACAAAGCTCAACTGATAGCAGTTCTGCCTTTGGTGAGTTGTCACTTTTGCCGTCGGCTTGTAGCGGAAAAAACCTAAATAAGGCATCTTGCGAGGTATGCTCTGATACAAATGTACCAACGCCTTGGCGACGAGTTACTATCTTATTGTCGGTTAATAAATTAAGCGCTTTACGAACAGTACCTTGGCTTACGTTAAATTCTTCAGCAAGGCGAAATTCGCTTGGTAGTGCTTCGCCGGGCAACCAATGTCGTTTAACAATGAGTTGTTTTATACTATCAGCGACTTGTAAGTAGAGTGGTTGAAAATCCAAGCTTGGGCTACTTAATTTGTGATCAAACATAGAGTTACTCATTGTTATTTACCATTAAATTTAATCCACTTGTAGTTATATCATAGGTGAAGCCTTTTACGCATATTTGCGTTTCTTGATTAAACGTGAGCTACCGCAGTAATTTCTTATTGAGGCAAACTGCATATTATGTTTAAAAATCGTCCTTGTTCATTTCAATCTCAGGTGGAGTAAGCACATTACTTGATGGGTTGTTTTTTCACTGGATTTGCCACTGGTTTTTCAGTGTTATAAATACAATTACTCGATTAAATTTACCCGTAGTACCGGTGATATCACTTACACTAAAGCTTAAATTGTGTCCGGTAAAGGTAGTTATGGTTTCATGTACAGGCGCTCTGGGTTAGGTATAGCATTTTCGCCAGATTTTAAATAACTCCCTCAATAATTTCCCTTAAAAGCGCAACGTTTAACACGTTGCGCTTTTTTTGTGACTTATTTTTGTAATAGTTTAGTCATCTTACTTTCATCAAAATTACCTTTATCAGTCACATCTGTTTTCTATAGTGCAGCGGTTACTTATTTGAGGTTTACGCTTCAACAAAAAATAACCACTACAATATGGGAATTACGGATGAAAATTAAAAAAGTCGCTGCGGCAATCGCGCTAACGTTAACGTTTAGCGCAGTGAGCCATGCTGATGTACTACCGCAAAGCCAAAAAGACAGCAGCTGGTATAGCGCTGCGCAAACTAAACTAACAACAAAAACAGCACAAGCGCAGGCTACACAAGCCACTAAAGCTAAAAACGTTATTTTATTTGTGGGCGATGGCATGGGTATTTCTACTCTTACCGCCGCGCGCATTTTGCAAGGGCAGCGTAATAACCAATCTGGCGAAGAAGGTTATTTAAGCTTTGAAGAGTTCCCATATTCTGCACAAGTTAAAACGTATAACGTAGATGCGCAAACTCCCGATTCAGCAGGCACGATGACGGCTATTATTTCGGGTGTGAAAACCGATGTGGGCGTTATTGGTGTAGATGAAGATATTGAACGCGGCGTGTGTTCAACAGTAGCTGGTAACGAGCTAATAACCGCAACTGAATTGGCTGAAATTAAAGGGCTATCTACCGGTATTATTTCTACAGCACGTATTACACATGCTACCCCTGCTGCCACGTATGCTAAATCGGCTGACCGTAACTGGGAAGACGTATCCGATATGCCAGAAGATGCCGTAACGGGTGGCTGTGAAGACATTGCATCGCAACTGGTTAACTTTGAAAAAAACCTAGAAGCACGATTTGTAGGGACCGACGTAGACGGTCTTGATTTTGTAATGGGTGGCGGTCGTCGTCATTTTTTACCAAAAGACGAAACAGCTAACTCAACAGATGCAGTAAGCGCTATTGAAGGCGACCGCACTGACGAGCGCAACCTAGTAACTGAGTGGCAAACACAATACCCAGATGCTACGTACGTAATGGATCAAACAGGCTTTGATTCAATTGCAGATGACGCTACTAAAGTATTTGGTTTATTTAACGAATCCCACATGCAATACGAAGCTGACCGCGCAAACGATGTAGCGGGCGAGCCTTCACTTACCGATATGACCACTAAAGCAATTGAAGTGCTTGGTAAAAACGATAATGGATTTTTCTTAACGGTTGAGTCGGGTCGAATTGACCACGCGCACCACGCGGGTAATGCGTACAACGCGCTTAACGACACCATTGAGTTTGCTAAAGCCGTGCAAGCAGCGGTAGATAACACCAATCCAGAAGAAACCCTGATTTTAGTAACCGCCGATCACAGCCATGTATTTACCATTGCTGGCTACCCTAAGCGTGGTAATCCAATTTTAGGTCAAGTAGTTGCAGTAGGCGAAACAACACCAAGCTTAGCCGCCGACGATATGCCGTACACCACAGTCGGTTACGCAAATGGCTTAGGTTTTAGAAATCTAGGCGACGAGACTGATGCTGATGCAAGCTACACAAGTGCTGCTGTAGCAGGACGTGTTGAGCTAAATGGCGTTGATACAACAACCCCAGGTTTTCACCAAGAAGCAACTGTACCAATGGGCTCAGAAACACACGCAGGTGAAGATATTTCACTGCATGCTAAAGGTCCTGGTGCTCAGCTAGCACAGGGTGTAATTGAACAAAACGTAGTGTTTCATTTAATTAATCAAGCTCTTGAACTAACTCAGCAATAATGGCGGCTAACATGAACAAATTAACGGTACTTTCTTTGGCAGTAATGGTCGCGCTAGCAGGTTGCTCGAGTGACGATAACAAAAATGAAAACAATATTATCGCAGTAGATAACGCTATTGCAGTGGGCTCTGAGCAGTGTATTAACGGCGGTGTAGAGACGCAAGTAGGCGCAGATACCAATAATAACGACGTGCTAGACAGCGACGAAGTTAACTCAACTAATTTAGTGTGTAATGCACCTGCAACGTCGTTAACTACCGAGCAGTTAGCCTCGCTCACTAGCAATACGTGGTTTAGTGAAGCACAAACAAAATTAGGTGCAGCACAAACAGCCAGTAGCAACATTGTTACTGAATCAGGCAAAGCTAAAAACGTAATTTTATTTGTGGGCGATGGTATGGGTATTTCTACCATAACTGCAGCACGTATTTTAGCGGGTCAGTTAGAGGGCGAAATGGGTGAAGATCACCAGTTAAGCTTTGAAACTATGCCTTTTTCGGGCTTTGTAAAAACATACAACGTAGATGCGCAAACGCCAGATTCGGCAGGCACTATGACCGCAATGGCATCGGGTGTTAAAACCGACGCGGGCGTTTTAGGTATAGATGAAGCGGTTGAACGTGGTAATTGTGCATCAGGCAAAGGGCACGAACTAGTTACCTCATTAGAGCTTGCTGAAATTGCAGGTAAAGCAACAGGGATTATTTCTACAGCGCGTATTACTCACGCAACACCCGCTGCAACGTATGCTAAATCGGCAGAGCGTAACTGGGAAGATATCTCCGATATGCCAGAAAGTGCCGCAACGTGTGAAGATATTGCATCGCAACTAGTTAACTTTGAAGCCAACCTAGAAGCACGCTTTAGTGGTGTTGATGTAGACGGTATTGACGTAGTAATGGGCGGCGGTCGTCGTCACTTTTTACCAAAAGATGCCGCGTTTAATTCAGCCGATGCAGTAAGTGCTGTTGAAGGGGATCGTACAGATAACCGCGACTTAACCGCAGAGTGGAAAACGCAATATCCAAATGGCACGTACGTAATGGATCAAACCGGTTTTGATGCAATAAGTGACGACGCCACTAAAGTATTTGGTTTATTTAACGAGTCCCACATGCAATACGAAGCTGACCGTGCAAACGATGTTGCAGGCGAACCTTCGCTTTCACAAATGACCGAAAAAGCAATAAACGTGCTTGATAACAACGAGCAAGGTTTTTTCTTAACGGTTGAGTCGGGTCGAATTGACCACGCGCATCATGCGGGTAACGCTTATAACGCGTTAAACGACACTATTGAGCTTGCTAAAGCCGTTAAAGTGGCGATGGAAAACACCAACCCAGAAGAAACATTAATAGTTGTAACAGCCGATCACAGCCATGTATTTACCATTGCCGGTTACCCTAAACGCGGTAACCCAATTTTAGGTAAAGTGGTTGCCGTGGGCGAAACTGAGCCAAGCCTCGCCGCCGATGATATGCCTTATACAACTGTTGGCTACACTAATGGTTTAGGTTACAGAGATTTAGGCGATGAAACCAATGCCGATGCATCTTACTTAGCCGCACCGGTAACAGGGCGTGTTGACTTAAGCGATGTTGATACAACAACACCGGGTTTTCACCAAGAGTCGTTAGTACCACTTGGCTCAGAAACACATGCCGGTGAAGATGTTGGCGTTTATGCAATGGGCCCAGGTGCACACTTGGTAACAGGCACAAACGAGCAAAGCTTTTTATTCCATGTAATGGACTTTGCCGCTGACTTTGTAAAAGCAGCAGACGAAAAACTAGCGCAATAAATACCGCCTAGTTATAAATTTAGTTAAATATATCTAAATAAAAAACCCCGCATACTTTGCGGGGTTTTTGTCATTAAACTGACATTTATAATCGTTATGTTATTGCCATAAACTTGAAATATAAATAAGAGATAGCTAAATGAAAAAAGCGTTATTAATAATTGCCACGCTTGTAAGTACAAGTAGCTTTGCCTCGCAATGTGATATTGATGCCAAGCAATTAAAAGCGGATTATAAAATTACCAACAGCCATAAAGCGCAGCAAAGTAGCGAGTCACTTACCCTTTGGCGAAACAATCAGCAAGTAGCGCATCAAAGTGAAGTAATAACCGAGCTTTGGCAGCACTTAGCCAATAATCAAATACGCCCAATACGTTACTTTAATGCCCAGCAACGCGGTATTGAATACCAACCATCTGAGGTACGCGGCGTACAAAATTGGAGTGCTAAAAGTCAGCTGGTGGATAACCACTTAATCGAAAAAATGACCTTAGTAAGCACACAAGGAAAAGGCTGTGATGAAGTGAAAAACTATACACTGAGCGAAAATGGCAACGACTTTAACCTTGCCTTTATTACGCATTCAAAATTAGTTAAAACATTTAGTATTAGTAATAAAAAAAGCCAAACAAGTACATTGCTAAGCCTTAATAATGTAAACACTGATGTGCCATTAATTACTGCTCAATTTGCACAGTGGGATCGCTTTCAAACCACCGATTACGCCGACATTGGCGATAACGAAGGCGACCCATTTTTAGCTAAAATGATAAACCTTGGTTTTATAGAGCACAGTGCAACTGGCTTTTATAACCAGCAGGGCGAGGCTATTCAAGGCGGGCACCATCACTAGATTTTAGCGTTTTTAAATGTAGTAGCTCATAGCTGAAAGAATGAAAGGCTATGAGCTAAATGTAACACTGAAAGAGTTACCCTAAATTCCTGCCACAGATATAACCTAATCAAATACCTTTTTTCGTATTTTCAAAGTTAACATATCGACGGCGGTTCTTTTTTGATAAAACAGACGTTACTTAATATCGGTACGCGACCAAGATTTAAAGCCTCTTTGTAATAAAGCTAGAGTCTCATTCATTAATGATATTAGCTTGAGTTAATGGCTCTTTGCTTCTTTAAAAGGACGATATAATGGAAACTAATCCTATATAAAGAGGTTATTTAGTTATGGAAAAGTTGATTATGAAACTACTAAGCGTAGTGAGAGTTGAGAATGTTTCAACGGTTACTGTTTGTATTTGTCTTGTTTTATTAGTGTTTAAATTAGGGTGAAAAAATGGATATTGATGAGTTGACTGAATTAGTGAAAGGGAAAGTTTTTTTTGCAGGCGCTTATAAAAATACATCTTGAAGATGTAGTGGAAGTGAGAGAAATTTTAAAAGCTTCTTATAAACATAATGAGTTTCCATACTACGCAAAGCTTGAACATAGCTGGAATATGCTAGAGAAAACTCATTACATAATGTAATTGAGTGTGAACTAGTAGAAAGTAATCTATTAAACAGCTTTTTATACTTCATAGAATCTGGGTTTTATCCACCCCCCGAGTTATTAATTATTGTCGCAAGTTGTTTTCGAGCTCATATGATTAGCGGAGGGAAAACTAATTTATCTGAAGATTTCTTCGGGAAAAATAATCAGTTTGAGCATTGTATAAACGTGTCTAAGATTACTAAGTATATGGATTTTGAATTAAAATTGGTTACAGATAAGAAGGAATCATTGAAGGTTGTTGCGGAACAATACTTACTAGAATGCTCAGAAAAAAAATAATAACACATTCGGTGAAAATACTGATGTTGAAAGCTTCTTAATAGGTTATCGTCGTTGGAAAAATGATCCAAAAAACAAAAATATTATTAAAAATTATTTAGGGATTGAATGTTCGTCGCAGTGCCAGCTACAGGCTTAATAGAGCGTTTAGCAATCATATCTCAAGTTTATGTGCTGCAAGCTATTGCCAACAGCACAAATATAAAAGCCTTAACACTACTCCAAATGAGAATCATCAGGCTTTTTGGGTCTATCAGCTAGCTCTGTTAAGCCGTCTTCGCAATCACCGCTGTCGCAGGTATTTAAATCGCTTTGTGCTTGTTTATCTTGTTGCAGAACTTGTTTTAAATCTTCCATGCGTTGGCGCACGGCTACGCCGTAGCTGGCGTCGTCGCCCCACAGCTCGGCAAGTTGCACAACCGCAGCGCGGTCGTGGTCTCTAAACAGCTTACCAGCGCGCTCTGCATCTTGCTTAGTGTTACCTAGTAACTCGAGTGCTTCTACGGCAAGGTTAATAGCTGAGTCGACTGTTTCGCGGTTAAACGCATCTACTTTTAAATTAAGTAACTGATACGCATGGCGGCGGTCGATTGCGCGAGCAACAATTTTTAACTGCGGGTAGTTTTTATGCGCGAGCTTAATTATCTCGATAGTTTTATCTGGGTTATCAATTGCAATTACCAGCATTTGCGCGGTGTGCGCGCCTGCGGCTTCAAGGAGTTCTTGGCGTGCGGCATCGCCATAAAATACAGTATTGCCAAAACGGCGTAGTAATTCTATTTGGCTAGGGCTGTGATCAAGTACGGTAATTTCGTAGCCTTGCGCGTGCAGTAAACGCCCCATAATTTGGCCAAAACGTCCGTAGCCCGCAATAATTACGTGCTTAGCGGTGTTAATTTGCTCTGGCTTATCAAACTCAGGCGGAGCACTGCTGCTGCGTTTTTGTATTTGCTCATAAACCATAAGTAGTAACGGCGCTATTAGCATTGATACCGCTACAACTAAGGTAACAAGGCTGGTTTGCTCGGGCGTTAAAATACTTAAGGTGGTGGTTACGCTTAAAAGTACAAAGGCAAACTCACCCCCTTGGGCAAGCGCTAAGGCAAATAATAACTGCTGTTTACTGTTAATTTTACAGGTAACGGCAAGGGCAAATAAAATGCAGGCTTTAACTACAATAAGTAAAACCACTAAGCCAATAACAGTACTAAACTCGTTAAATAGCAGTTCAAAGTTAATTGATGCGCCAACAGTTATAAAAAACAGTCCTAAAAGTAAGCCTTTAAAGGGTTCTATATCGGCTTCTAATTCGTGTCTAAATTCACTCTCGGCAAGTACAACGCCTGCTAAAAAAGTTCCCAATGCAGGCGATAAACCAATACTTTGCATAACCAGTGCAATAGCGACCACTAAAAACAGTGCAAAAATAGTAAATATTTCACGCATGTGCGTTTGGGCAATGTATCTAAATAACGGCGCCGATACATATTTACCGCCGGCAATAATAGCGGCAATAACCGCAACCGATACACATACTTGTTGCCATACAGGCCAGCTTGCAATAATCGAATCGCTGATTTCTTTTGTGCTAGTTTGCGGGGCAAATGCGAGCAGTGGCAATAGGGCTAAAATAGGGATAATTGCGATGTCTTGAAACAGCAATACCGAAAAAGCGTTTTGTCCGGCTTCTTGCTTTAGCCAACCTTTTTCTTCAAGGCTTTGCAGTACAATAGCGGTAGAGGAGAGCGCGAGCATTAAACCAATGGCGAGTGCGGTTTGCCAATGCATGGCAAAAAACCAATAACAAAATGCAAATATAGCCGCTGCCGATAACACAACCTGTAAGCCGCCAAGCCCTAAAATAGAGTGGCGTAATGTCCATAAACGCGAAGGTTGTAGCTCAAGGCCCACTAAAAACAGCATCATTACTACGCCAAATTCAGCGAAGTGCATTACATCGGTTTGATCGCCCACAACACCCAGCGCATAAGGGCCAATGAGTATTCCGGCAATTAAATAACCTAATACTGAGCCAAGTCCGACTCGTTTAGCAATAGGCACAGCGACTATGGCTGCTGCTAAGTAAATTAAAGCAATTTCTAACACGCGTTTATCCTAATAACATCAAGGCTTTTAGAATGGCTTAGCTGCTTATAAAATACAATGGATTATATGGCTCAAAGTTGCTTATTTATCAGTAGTTATAACACTAATGGTTATAACTACTGGGCTAAAAATAGCACTTTATGTTGAAGGGCTTATTTGGGGACTAAATATTACAAATACTTATAATTGCTGAGCTTGGTTGGCCTGAATCAGAATGGTAAATAGTAATGTTTGAGCTGATTGTATTTTCAACGCTTGTTTCAATTACTGTTACTTCAAACTCTGTTGATGCAGGTAGGTCGATATCCAATTCGCTATCGAGGTAAGTACTTCCGCTTTTTTGCAAAGTAAGTGGTTTGGTTTGATCAAAGCTAAATTGAAAGCTATCTGACGCTAAAAGTGTATCTACCATGTTAAAGCGTAGGTTAACTGTGTCGGGGCCTGAAAACTCAGCACACACAAATACCGAAACCTCAACAGCTTGTAAAACGGGCATGCTATTTTGGCCTATATCCACAGTAAAGTTGCTTTGTGTAATAGCTACAGAGTTGTATTCCCCTGCTGCAATCCTTTGATCTGCTGTTGTTATCGTTATTTTTTCACCTTGCGCTAAATTAACCTCTTCATCAAAAAAGCCATTTGTGTTGGTGCTGTACTGCTGTCCATTAATTGTTAGCTGTGCATTGCTTATAGCCGCTTTTTGCACATTAGTGTGTTGCCCTTTAATACGACCGGTAAGTTGTGCAGAGTTAATTACTGTAATTGAAAATTGCACACTTTTTGAAAAGCCATCAGCATCAGTTGCTATAACGGTTAGCGTGTAACTACCTGTCATATCGGCGATAAATTCGGTAATACTTTGGTTTGCATTGCTTAAGCTGGTGCTCGAGCCTGATGGGGCTGATAGTGTCCAAGCGTAATCGAGAGAGGTTCCCTCTGGGTCGTAACTTTGGCTTACATCAAATTTAACTGCATTGCCCACTACATCGTAGCGTGATTGCTCCCCCGTGAAGCTAATTACTGGCAATGCGTTTTGTATTACATCAATTGTTAGGGTTTTTGTGTCAGAGAACTGCACGCCATCGTTAGTGCGTAACGAAATAACAACTTGCCCCTCTACTGATGCGCTAAACGTTGGTTTTGATATTGTATTACTGCTAAGCGTTGCTTGGCCTTGCGACGAAATGATTTCCCATTGGTAACTTAGTGGCTGGCCTTCTGGATCGTAACTAGTTGAGGCATCAAGTAAAACTTGTTCATCAACCGTTATGGAGGTTTCATAAGTTACCAAAGTAACAGGCTTTTTATTGCTACTGGCATGCAGTGCTGAGGTTGCTTGGTTTGAGCTTAATTGCCCATCAGATACAGTAAGCACTACAACGTAGTCGCCTTCTTTATCGGCAATAATAGAGGGTGTTGCTGATGTACTGTTAGTGAGTTGCGATGCACTATTTACAGGCTTGGCTTGTAACTGCCAGTTATAACTCAGCGTATCTCCGTCTGGGTCGCTGCATTGTTGGCACTGCAAAGTGGTTGATTCGTTTAACGTAATATCACGTTCGGATTCAAGTGTTGCAACTGGGGCCTTATTACTTGTGGTAACAGTTAAAGTAACTGATGCGGTATCACTTTCGCTTTGTTGATCGGTAACGGTGAGTGAAAGCGAGTAATCTCCAGCTGTTGACGCTGAAAACCCAGCGGTATGATTTTGCATGTTTGAAAGAGCTGGTGTGCTGCCCTGGGGTTTTGATGTAATTGCCCACGCATAACTAAGCGTATCGTTTTTATCGGGATCAGTGCTTTGGTTACCATAAAGTGTAACAACTTCATTTGGGGCAATTGTTTTATTTTCTACGTTAATAACCGCTTGTGGTGATGAGTTAGAATTCAGCGATTCACTTTTTATGAGTACGACAGTGCTTGCCGTATCACCTTGTGAATTAGTAACGGTAAGCTCAATTTTAAACTCGCCTATTTCGTCTGCAACAAACTGGCTTTTAACTTGAGTCGCATTTTCAAGCGTTGCATTACTTGCTACGGGCTTGGTAATAAATTGCCATTTGTATTGATTAATGGCGCCGCTGGTTGTGCTACTTTGCGCGCCATTTAAAAGCACAACATCACCTTGTTTAACGGTTTGTGTGCTACCTGCGTTAGCAGTTAGCTGGGTATTTGCAGTAACGGTGAATTGTTTTTGTGCCGGTGTGCTTGAAAGTTTGCCGTCACTCACGGTTAATACTAATTGGTACTCTTGTGCTTCAGATACTGAAAACTCAACGGTACTTTCATTATTAACCGTAATCGGTATTTCTACTTGTTCGTTTTTGCTGGTTAATTGCCATTGATAGGTGAGTGCATCGCCATCGGGGTCACTACTTTGTGCTGCGCTAAAAACGAGGGTGGTATTTACTTTAAACTCCGATTGCTCGGTGGTAATAACCGCAATAGGCTTTGTGTTAGTGCTGAGCGGTTTAGTTACTGTTTTGGGGTCTGAACCTCCAGAGCCACAAGCTACGAGGGTGAATAAAGCAGTAATTAAAATTAATAACTTCCATTTCATAATATTAATATCCTTTTAATAAGTTGAATATTAACATGTACCTAAATTAGCTATAAAGCAAAAAAATAAATCAAATAAGTAAATTTTCATTATTTTAGGGAATAGTTAACGTGAAACAGTGCTGCTTTTAAATAATTTATACTTTGAGGGGAGTGCTTTATGCCCAGATTGATAGGGCATAAAGTATATTAAATGGCAGTTGAATAACGCTTAAATAAAGTTAGTCAGCTACTTTTACTGAACCGCTAATATTATCGATACTTACATCGCCCGAGCCCGACTCAGTAATAGTCAGCCCCTTTGCATGGTTAACGCGAATATCACCCGAACCGTCTTCAATTGTTACGCTTGAACCAATATGCTCAATAAGCAGGTCACCAGAGTTATCATCAACATTAACTGCACCGCTTATATGGCTTATCACTAAATCACCCGATCCATCTTCAACGTTTAGCAAACCGGTTATGTTGCTCACGTGCATTTCGCCAGAACCATCGTCAATAGTTGCATTACCGCTTACGTTGTTTATATGAATACTGCCAGAGCCGTCGGTTAATTCTAAATTACCTGCGATGTTTTCAAGGTTTACTTCACCAGATCCATCGTCAACAGTTAGGTTTTTAGCCCCACTTATCGTTAAATTCCCCGAGCCGTCTTTAACATCAATATTGCTTTGCATAGCACTTATTAAAATATCGCCAGAGCCATCATCAATATCTAAATTTAGATTACTTGGCACAGTAACCACTAAATTAATACTTGGAGATTGGCCACTGTAAAAGCTAATACCATTACGACTTTTATTTTGGGCAACAAGCTTTGCCTGTTTACCGTCTTGCTCGAGCGTTAGTTCGTATTCGTCTTCAATGTCGGCTGTGTAAATAGTGGCATCAACACTGATGCTGGTGGCCGTTTTTGAGCCTTTTATTTCAAGGCTACCTGCACCGCTTAATACATTTAAATACTCAAGATTATTGCTTGGCAGTGATAGCTGTTGAGTTTGCTTTACTGAGGCAACGCTTGGCGATATGTGAAATACACAGCCACTTAATAATAAAATGCCGCCAACAAGTGAAAGTGGTTTTGTAATGCTTAATTGTGTTGATGAGCTCATGTTTAGTCCTTTGGTATTTATTGTTTGTATTGTAAGCGTCTAGCGAACCACACCTAGCATCGATGTTCTGATTATCTAAAAATACCTGCTCAATGATAAATTCGGAGCAGGTGATGAAAACTTACAGAACAAGCGCACAGTGGCAGCAGCTTTTGCTGCAACGCAGTACGTTTAGTGGTACTAATATTGAATTCTGCCAACACCATAATGTCGCTATTACGACTTATTATAAACAACGTGCTTTACTGGCAAAAGACCAGCCTAATTCCACCTTGCCAGTGCACACGCAGTGCCTTACATCATCACGTTTTGTCCAGGTAAAACAAACTACTGAAGTCTGCGCGCAAACTCGTCAAAATACGCTGCAGTTTGATACGCTAACCGGCCAACTCACGTTTCCTATCGATTTAGCGACGGCCGATATCGTTGCCATTATTAAAGGGCTAACGGTATGAGGATGTTCGTTGATGTACCCACCGTCTATTTATGTGCCGATGCCGTTGATTTTCGAAAATCAATTAATGGTCTGGCGGCGTTGGTGGAAGCAGAGCTTGAACTACCCGTGCTCAGTGGTGCGCTATTTGTGTTTTGTAATAAAGGCCGTGACAAACTCAAACTGCTTTACTGGGATAACACCGGTTTTGCACTGTGGTATAAGCGATTAGATAAGCATAAGTTCAAATGGCCCAAACTCATGTCACCCACCATGACCTTAAGCGAGCAGCAATTACACTGGTTATTATCGGGTTATGATGTGATTGGACACAGTAAAATTGATGTCGCAGGTAAGAAAATGCTTTAATATTTGCGATCGATTGATGATCATCAAAGTGAGTTCAGTTAGCACTGCAAAGCCTTTGATGATGCCTTAAAATAGGCGTCATGAAAAATGAACTCGCCCTTAAACAGCGCATTGCTGAACTTGAAAAACTGTTAGCGCAGAAGGATGCCCAGATTGCGGCATTGGAAGAGCGCTGGAGCTTGGCCCAACAAAAACAATTCGGCAAAAGTGCTGAAGGCTTTGCCGGGCAAGGCGAGTTATTCAATGAAGTGGAAGAAATTGTTGAGGAAGTTGAGGCAGAGCAACAATCCATTAGCTATACCCGTAAAAAGCCGGTGCGTAAGGCACTGCCAAAAGACTTACCTCGTGAGCAGGTTATTCACGACATCATCGACAAAACCTGTGATTGCTGTGGCGGTGAGCTACATAAAATGGGTGAAGATAAGTCAGAAAAGCTTGAGTTCATACCCGCTAAAATCAAAGTGATTGAGCATATTAGGCCTAAATACGCCTGCCGTCACTGTGATAAATCCTCAACTCAGACACAGATTAAACAAGCCTCAATGCCTGCCATGCCCATCAACAAAGGCATTGCAACCAGCAGTTTGCTCAGTCAGCTTATCACCAGTAAATACCAATACGGGTTACCGCTGTATCGCCAGGAAGCGATGTTTAAGCAATACGGTATTGAACTCAGTCGACAGA
>NZ_AUTL01000171.1:0-2573 GCF_000498015.1 Pseudoalteromonas sp. TAE79 | reverse complement strand
AGATTCGAGCGGGGGTCAATGTTTTATTTCAGCTTTTTGACAATTAAATGAATTTAGTATGAAAGCTATACAAATAAAGGGCTGCGGGGCTTTTTTTGCCTATTAAACCACCAATATATGAGCAGTTAAACTATGTGCATACATAAAACTACAATATTAGGTGCGTTAGGCTAAGCCAACTACAGTTTTTAGTTGGCGTTTAATAAAGTCTTACGTATACCGTTAATTAAAAACTATAATTAAAGCCTGCGTAATAGCGTCGCCCTGAATAGCTTGTATTAAGTAACCGTGCATCTGTATCATCACCTAAACGCGTTACCGATTCCGACTTAGTTAAATTAATAACAGCAGCTGTTAAGCTTAGCCCTTCATACAAATTAACCGATGCATTAACATCAACCTGTTCGTACGGATCTTGATATACATTTAAACCACTATTAAGGCCTAATACTGTCTCCCCTCGTTTGTTATATGAAGCGCGCACATTAAAAGCGTCACCTTCATAATAAACAGAGGTGTTGTACTGATACTTTGCACTGCCTATTAATGCCGATTGACCAAACTCTTTACCATTTACGGTTACATCTGCTTTGTTAGTTTTGTTATAAGTGTAGTTTGCGTAAAAACCAAAACCATTATCAAACGCATGCTGAATAAATACTTCCGCGCCTTTAGATATTGCATCGGTACCATTACCTACAGTGCTATACGGAGCTATATTAATGGTTCCTGCATCTACTATATTATTTTTACCGGCAAAGTTTTGCTCTACATCAATTACCAGTGGCACAACAAAGTTATCTACTTTCTTATGAAAAAGTGCCAATCCAACAGCAGAACCCTTTGCATAATAATACTCAATAGATAAATCAGCTTGCACCGATTCAAATGGCTTCAAGTTTTTATTACCACCACTGCCGCTAAAACCTGGCTGTTCATTAAATGCAGCTCTATCATTTGCCCATTCATCCGATACGAACGTAATACGCTGCTGCGCACCTAAATCGCTGTAATCAGGACGAGACATTACTTTTGCTATTGCCCCACGAATAACTAAATCGTCAGTTGCATCCCACGCTATATTAAAGCTTGGTAGTATTTGAGTGTCTTCGTTTTGCGTAAGCGTCTAGCGAACCACACCTAGCATCGATGTTCTGATTATCTAAAAATACCTGCTCAATGATAAATTCGGAGCAGGTGATGAAAACTTACAGAACAAGCGCACAGTGGCAGCAGCTTTTGCTGCAACGCAGTACGTTTAGTGGTACTAATATTGAATTCTGCCAACACCATAATGTCGCTATTACGACTTATTATAAACAACGTGCTTTACTGGCAAAAGACCAGCCTAATTCCACCTTGCCAGTGCACACGCAGTGCCTTACATCATCACGTTTTGTCCAGGTAAAACAAACTACTGAAGTCTGCGCGCAAACTCGTCAAAATACGCTGCAGTTTGATACGCTAACCGGCCAACTCACGTTTCCTATCGATTTAGCGACGGCCGATATCGTTGCCATTATTAAAGGGCTAACGGTATGAGGATGTTCGTTGATGTACCCACCGTCTATTTATGTGCCGATGCCGTTGATTTTCGAAAATCAATTAATGGTCTGGCGGCGTTGGTGGAAGCAGAGCTTGAACTACCCGTGCTCAGTGGTGCGCTATTTGTGTTTTGTAATAAAGGCCGTGACAAACTCAAACTGCTTTACTGGGATAACACCGGTTTTGCACTGTGGTATAAGCGATTAGATAAGCATAAGTTCAAATGGCCCAAACTCATGTCACCCACCATGACCTTAAGCGAGCAGCAATTACACTGGTTATTATCGGGTTATGATGTGATTGGACACAGTAAAATTGATGTCGCAGGTAAGAAAATGCTTTAATATTTGCGATCGATTGATGATCATCAAAGTGAGTTCAGTTAGCACTGCAAAGCCTTTGATGATGCCTTAAAATAGGCGTCATGAAAAATGAACTCGCCCTTAAACAGCGCATTGCTGAACTTGAAAAACTGTTAGCGCAGAAGGATGCCCAGATTGCGGCATTGGAAGAGCGCTGGAGCTTGGCCCAACAAAAACAATTCGGCAAAAGTGCTGAAGGCTTTGCCGGGCAAGGCGAGTTATTCAATGAAGTGGAAGAAATTGTTGAGGAAGTTGAGGCAGAGCAACAATCCATTAGCTATACCCGTAAAAAGCCGGTGCGTAAGGCACTGCCAAAAGACTTACCTCGTGAGCAGGTTATTCACGACATCATCGACAAAACCTGTGATTGCTGTGGCGGTGAGCTACATAAAATGGGTGAAGATAAGTCAGAAAAGCTTGAGTTCATACCCGCTAAAATCAAAGTGATTGAGCATATTAGGCCTAAATACGCCTGCCGTCACTGTGATAAATCCTCAACTCAGACACAGATTAAACAAGCCTCAATGCCTGCCATGCCCATCAACAAAGGCATTGCAACCAGCAGTTTGCTCAGTCAGCTTATCACCAGTAAATACCAATACGGGTTACCGCTGTATCGCCAGGAAGCGATGTTTAAGCAATACGGTATTGAACTCAGTCGACAGA
>NZ_AUTL01000170.1:17293-35031 GCF_000498015.1 Pseudoalteromonas sp. TAE79 | reverse complement strand
TCTAAACCAATTGTTGTAATCTTCATTTTGGTCTTCTCCCTTTGATTATTGTAACCACTTTAATCATGGCACATAGATGCCGTATAGGGAGGAGACCATTACATCAGGTTAGCTAGTTAAAGTGTGTAACTAAAACTTAGTTTTGCATTACGCTCTTCCCCTGGCATACCACCTAAAAACATCGCTTTTGAGTAATACTTTTTGTTGAACAAGTTATTTAAGTTTAACTGCATATGCCATTTATCAGTTGTATACGATACAGCTGTATCGTAAGTCGTATAACTTGGTACGTAACCATCAGGAATCGAAAACGAACTTGAATTAGTACTTCTGTTATCTACAAATGTAATACCACCACTTATATTTACAGCCTCAGGTAAATTAAACATATCTGCGTAGTAGGTTACCCATGTACTTGCTGTTACGTAAGGCACACCTTTTTGGCGTGTGTCGTAACTGCTGCTGTTAGGATTACTTTTGTCACGTGCATCTTGATAAATACCATTTACGTTTACTTTCCATTTATCGTTCAAGTAAGCATTTAAATCAAGCTCAACACCTTTTGTTTGCTCTTTACCATCATAATAGCTTTCAGGTACATCTGAGCCTGATGTTAATGCGTCATAGAGTGGATTTGCATATTCTAAGTTAGTACGAGAGCTTTCAAATATAACAACAGATGCGAGTAGTTGGTCATCAAATGCTTTAAATCTAAAGCCTAGGTCGTTACTTATAGATTCTGAATCTTCTCGGTCAGCTTCATTACCTGCCACTGAGCCTAATACACTATACGCTGTACGCCCTTTTGAATGATTTACAAATACAGATAAATCTTCAGATGGCTGATACGTTGCACCAAGGTTATACGTTAAGCCAGAATCTGATGTACTCGCTTCAGGCGTTGGCTCTGCACGGCTAGAACTGTAGCGCTCATCAACACCAAAGTGCTCATAAGTTTGCTCAATTCGGTTATATGCCACACCAATACGCGTTGTAAGTTCTTCAGTTATGTAACCAACATGTTGAATGCCTAAGCCCCATGCTTGTACTTTTTTATTGTAGTCACTTGTTTTAAGCGGATCGTAATTTTCAAAGTTACCGGTTGGCCAATTTGGTTCTCTTATATCGTAAATATACGGCAAAGAACCTTGGTACGTTACATCACCATCATTGTTTGTGAGTACGTAATCTTGATCCCATATTGAGAATTGTTTAAAACGAATATCTCTATCTTCGTAGTTGGCGTTAACTAGTAATTCGTTATCTACGTCGCCTAACATAAAGTCATAACGTAAATCTAAGAAGTACTGCCATGATTTTTCATCTGCTTCTACTTGGCGGTATTCTTGGCGGCGTGCTGCATATGGGTAAAGTACACCGTCTTCAACTAATGGAGCACGGGGGTCGTTATTGATAATTCCATCGCGTGTTGAATAGACGTAGTTATATGCACCTGTTTGGCGCGCAAAACTTGATGTGTAGTTACGGTACTGTAGCTGCTGGTTTAAAAATAAATCGTCAGTAATGTAATAGTTATGCGTTAATTTAAAACGCAGCTCTTCACCTTCGTTAGCATCAGCCATTGGTGAAATAATACCATTTGTGCCAAAGCTATAAGGTGTTAAGCCATCAGATGCTGATAATGAATTAGCAAGTTGGTCGCGTTGTGCATCACTTAACTGTACGCCGCTTCCTGTCGGATCATTTACTAAATCGGCACCAGTTACTTCACCCGCGCTTAAGCCGTTTGCAGTTTCTGCATTGTAAATACGAATAGGGTGACCAATAGAATCAACCGCTATTTCATCTTTTATATAGGCTGCAGAAAGCATGATGTTTTGTCTGTCGTTTAGCACGTATTTAAGTGAGGTATAAATTTCGTCGCGATCTTCTTTTAAATCGCGAAAGCCGTCACTTGACGCTGTTTTAGCCATTACACGATAAGCTAAATCATCTGTTATAGCGTTAGTGCTATCAAACGATAATGAATAGCTATCCCACTGGCCAAGCCCAGCCGCAACTTTGTGTTTTTCTTCAAACTCTGGTTTTTTTTCAATTAGGTTAATTACGCCACCTGCACTACCAATGCCATATAAACCTGTTGCTGGGCCTTTTAAAACCTCAACAGATTCAACATTTGTAAGTGAACGAGTTGGGTTAAATGTATTCCCCAGGCCTGCACCACCATACATACCATCGTAGGTGTAGTTTGCATCTAAACCACGAATTACTAAGTTATCACCAATACCGTAATTATTACCTGCATGTGTTAAGCCACTTACGTTTCTAACTAAATCTTGTAAGCTATCTACACCTTGAGATTCAATCAGTTCTCGGTCAATAATTACAACCGGTGCAGGTGTTTCCATTAAAGACATGTCTGATTTAGTAGCAAGACCAGAGCTCATCACCACGCGGTTTTGCTTTTCGTATACGCTGATGCGTTCAATATCAGCATCAACTTGTGTATTTTTGGCAAATGCCATATTTGCATTTAAACAAGCAAGAGTAATAAGAGAGTACTTAAACGTTTTCATAGAGTGATAACTATTCGCGTTATTGAATTTGCGCGAATGATAATGGTTATTGTTTTTAAAGTGAATAGAAAGTTCATTTTATTTGATTAAATAAAACTGTTCGGATAATTAATAGACAAAAGCGAGTCTAATAGGGGGGCGGTGACCCTTTTATGGCATATTCAATATAGGTGAGAGTTTTATTAAGGCTGAGTAAACTCAGCCTTAATAGTGTGTATTTACAACTGGTTTTTATAAACAACACCTGCTTTCATTACAAAAGGTACTGCCTCTAAGGTTTTAATACTTTTAAGAGGATTTGCTTTTACCGCAATTATATCAGCTGCAAATCCGGTTTTAATTTGTCCTAACTGAGTATCCATTTTTAATAACTTAGCGCTATTAATAGTTGATGCTTGAACGGCTTGTAGTTCTGTCATACCAAATTCAACCATACGGCTAAACTGTTTTGCATTATCTCCGTGCGGGTAAATTGCTGCATCGGTACCGAACACCATTTTAACACCCGCTTTTACAGCACGGCTAAAGCTATCACGCTGCCTTTTAGAAACTTGGCGCTCTTTATTTAGGTTTTCTTCGTCTACGCCGTTTTGCTCGCCATAAGTTAGCGTATATTCGGTGTTATAAATATCCATAGAAAGCCAAGTTCCATGCTCTTTGGCAAGCGCTATCGCTTCGTCATCTAAAAAGCTCGCATGCTCTACGCTATCAACACCTGCTTTAATGGCTGTTTTAATCCCGCTTGTACCGTGTGCATGAGCTGCAACAGGTAAATCTCGCATATGGGCTTCATCAACGATGGCTTTCATTTCTTCAAAAGAATACTGCTGTGCACCTACTTTAGTCCCTTTTGAAAATACTCCACCTGTGGCGCAAAACTTAATAGCATTTGCCCCGTATTTAATATTTTCGCGTACTTTTATACGCGCAGCCCATGGACCGTCTGCGACGCCACTTGAAGTATATTTAAGCTCAGGAGGTAGGCGGTTGTTATCACAGTGCCCGCCAGTAATGCCGAGTGATGGGCCTGCAGCCCAAATACGAGGGCCAACTATGTCACCCGCATTTATGCCGTCACGCACGGCTATGACGCTGTAACCTTCAGCGCCAACATTACGTACTGTTGTAAATCCAGCTTCTAAGGTTTTTTTAGCAAAATGAGCCGCTTTAATCGCCATTCTAGGAACTGACTGGCCTAAACGTTCACTGCGCGGCACAGTAGGGTCACTCGTTAAATGCACATGCATATCCATTAAACCTGGCATAAGGGTTAAATCAGGGAGTTGAATGTGTTTATCATCTTTAGTCAGCGTTGGTTTTTTATTTTGTTCAATGTTTGTAATTACGCCATCATCAATAGTAATTAAGGGTGATTTAATGAGCTTGCCATCTTTAACATCAACCATGGCTTTAGCCGATAGGTATGTAACTGCATGGCTATTAAAAGCGGTTAAGCAGAGTAAGGCAATAGAGGTGCTGAGTAGTTGTTTTTTCATTTTATTTTTCTTTTAAATCATATTTGAATTAATAGAAATGTAACAAGCTCAGATAAAAGTGCAAATTTAATACGATGAATGCAATCTATCGTAATTTCTTTATTAAGCACGGTTTAATGCGCATAATTAAAAAACGATATTAAAAAGGATTATCATGAAATCAATTAAATTAGCATTAGTTGCCAGTGGCGTTATGTTTGCTTTAAGTGGCTGTATGAATACTGAGCTTAGTACACAGACTAATACCAGTACGCAGTTAAACACAGTTAACGCATCACCAGGTATTGTTTCAGAGCTTTCAGCAGAGCAACAACTCGATGTACTTGTTGCACAGTATTACGATGAATCGCTCACATATAGCCCCATCAGCGCAACGTACAATGGTCGTAATGAGTTTAACGATCAATTCACGCCTGTGATTTCAAAAGAAAATAGAGCTAAAAAAGCCGCTTTTTATAAAAAATATCAACAGCGATTAAACTTTATAGATAAAGCACAGTTAACAGGGCAATCGCTTTTAAGTTTTGAAATATTAGAGCGTGACCTTGCACTTAAATTAGAAGGCATGCAGTTCCCTGATTATTTACTACCAATAAATCAAATGGCGGGTGCGCATAACACCTTTGCAGGTTTTGGTTCAGGTCAAAGTGCTCAGCCGTTTAATACCGTTGAAGATTACACGGCTTTTATCTCGCGTAGCGAAGGTTTTGTAAAGTGGCTTGCAAGTGTAGAGCGTTCAATGGCGCAAGGCATCAAACTAGGTATTACGTTACCAAAACCACTTGCTGAAAAATTACAGCCACAATTTGCAGCTCATGTAGTTAAAAATGCCGAAGACTCATTATTTTGGAGACCAGTTAAAAAATTACCAGAATCGTTTAGCGAACAACAAAAGCAAAAAATTACAGCGCAGTATCGTCAATTGATTATGCAGCACTTAGTACCGGCTTATAAAAGTATGAGTGACTTTTTAGCTAATCAATATATTCCTAATAGTCGAGAAAGCGTAGGTTACAGTGACTTACCAAACGGTAAAGCATGGTACGAATACCAAATTAAGAAAAACACGACGCTTAGCTTATCTGCAGACGAAATTCATGACATTGGTTTAAGTGAAGTGTCGCGCATTTTAAGCGAAATGAAAAAAGTAAAAGAAACCGTAGGCTTTAAAGGTGAGCTATCTGAATTTTTTGATCATTTACGCGATTCAGATGAATTTTACTACGACACGCCCGAGGAGTTAATTGCGGCATATGAAAACGTTAAGAAAAAAATAGATGCGCGTTTACCTCTACTTTTTAACATAGCACCCAAAGCACCTTACGTTGTAAAAGCAGTTGAAGCCTACAGAGCGCAGTCGGCAGCAGGTGCATCCTATGCATCTCCGGCGCCTGATGGCTCTCGCCCTGGTATTTTTTATATCAATGCTTATAACTTAAAAGCGCAGCCTAAATTTTTACTCGAAACTTTATCGATTCACGAAGCAGCCCCGGGCCATCACTTTCAAATAGCACTTCAGCAAGAAATAGAGGGCTTACCTGATTTTCGCAAATTTGGTGGTTACACTGTGTTTGCAGAAGGTTGGGCGCTTTATGCAGAAAGCTTAGGCAAAGAGCTAGGTTTATTTACCGACCCTTATATGTGGTACGGACGTTTATCAGACGAGCAATTACGCGCAATGCGTTTAGTGCTTGATACTGGTTTTCATGCAAAAGGGTGGACGCGTCAACAAGGTATAGACTACATGCTTGCAAATTCGTCTATGGCTAAAAGTGATGTAATTGCTGAAGTAGAGCGCTACATAGCATGGCCAGGCCAAGCGCTTTCTTACAAGTTAGGGCAATTTAAAATTCAAGAATTACGTGATTTTTCTAAAACAGAACTCGGCAATAAATTTGATATTAAAGCGTTTCACACGCAAATATTAATTGATGGCGCATTGCCAATGCCAATCCTTGAGGAAAAAATTAAGCGTTGGGTTAAATCTCAAAGCTAATTTGTAGCGCAAAGCCTGTACTTTGAAAGGGTTTTGGCTTTGCGCCATTTACAGCAATACGTTAGAATGCGCGCTCTTTAGGGGGCACGAGTAAACTATGTTTGATCAACAATTAGCAAATACACAATTTTGGCTTAAAAAAAGCTTAAGCGACATGAGTCAAAACGAATGGGAAGCCATTTGTGATGGATGCGGAAAATGTTGTTTAAATACGTTTATTGATAGCGAAGATGAAGACGAATTTACCGCCACCGATCAGTTACGCGAAGGTGAGCAATTAATATTTACTAATATTGTATGTCAGTATCTTGATAACAACACCTGTGGTTGTAGCGAATACGAAAACCGCCAAACGCTTGTTCCTTCTTGTGTAAAACTCACAAAAGAAAACCTTAAAGACATCTTTTTTATGCCACAAAGCTGCAGTTACCGTCGTTTACATGAAGGCCGGGGTTTGGCTTCTTGGCATCCACTAAATAACGGTGGCAGCAAAGAATTAATGCATACATTGGGTATTTCTGTAAAAGACAAAACAGTAAAAGATTGTGATGTAGCTTTAGATGACTTTGATCTGTATGAAGCAGATTGGCCAACGAGGGATTGCGATTAATGACTGCGAAGATTGGTTTGATCAATCCTAAAAGCCCATCTAACGTTGGCGCAGTGTTAAGAGCTGCGGGTTGCTATGGGGCTGAACAAGTATTTTTTACTGGCACGCGTTATTTAAATGCTAAAAAGTTTCATACCGACACAAAAAATGTTGCTGAACGCATCCCACTTACTTGCGTTGACGATTTAGCAACAGCAAAGCCCGCAGGTGCGACTGTTGTGGTGATTGAACTAATAGAAGGTGCAACACCTTTGCCTGAGTTTGTTCATCCTGAAAACGCATTTTATATTTTTGGCCCTGAAGATGGCTCTATTAGCAAAGATGTACTGAACTGGTGCGATGAAGTGGTGTATATCCCCACAATCGGTTGTATGAATTTAGCAGCTACCTGTAATGTGGTTCTTTACGATCGACAAGCTAAACTCGGTGGTGTAGAAAGTTCTGATCAAACGATCATTCAAAGCCGCGACACCAATAATAAAATGATATGGCAGAAATAGTACAAACTGAATTAAACAATTGAAAAAGGGGCAATTAATGCCCCTTTTTTCGTTTAATTCCAAAAAAGTTATTACTTTTTAGTAATTTTGATCTCTGAATTAATAACAATCCCTTCATCTTTTATATCTGTTGCAAAATACACAGACATTGTTTGATTTTTTAATTGTTCAAGTTCTTCCGGGATCACTTGTCCTGTCTTTTTAAATACTTCGATGACAGGAGTCATTAATGAGCTGAGGTCAACTGCGGAAGTTAAAAATCCATTTTTTTCAAGCGCTTGTTCTGATAATGTATTTGCAATAGCCGCTGATTTTTCACCAGTGAATAAAACAATATGCTTTCCTTTTTTAGCTAATCTAATATCAAGGCCAGCAGGTAAAGGATAAGGAATTGCAGCATTGACACTAATTGCATCGCCGTTTTCTGGTATTTCAAGCTCCGCTAATGCAGGTAAAAATCCTTTAGCAGTAAAAAGTAAATTATCAGGATCTGTCGCAGAAAGTGTGATTAGCGCGTCTAAAGCTTTTAGTTGTGGCAGTTGATTTGCATCGGCTTCTAAAGCAAGATCTTGAATACTTACACTGACACCTTGAATACCATTAGCCATAGCGGTCATCATTGATAGTGCAGCTAAATTTGAGTCTTGAGTTTGTTGCTGTAAGGTAACAATAGGTGCACACTCAAATTCAGCTTTTTTAAATGTACTTGAGAGTATATTTAAAAGCGGTGGAATTTTTGAAATATCCGCACCATAAGCAAAGCTTAGCATTTGCCCGTCAAGTTTAGTTGTATGCTCAGGAACAAAACCCCGCACAGATTTTAATGTTTTAATAATATCTGTAGCAGTGCTTTGGAAAATAGCATCTGCTTTAAAATGAGCATCAGAGTTTGTTACTTGTATGTACGTGCTACCGGTTACTGATGCAGGCCAATAACTAACAAGATTGGTAATGTCATTTTGGCACTGTGGTGTTCTAGCTACCTCTAAAGCATTTGGATCACCCAATTCTTTTAATAGTTCATCAAGCATTTCACCTAGGCGTGATGGTGTTCTAGCGGTAATAGCATTAGCAATCTCAACATGGTCTACATACGCAATAGAGTGGCCATCAAATGAATAATTAGTAATATAGTTTTCAAGTTTAGCGGTTTGCGTCAATGATTTTGTTGGTTTATCAATTGCTAAAGCAAGACGTAAATCTTTAATTGTATTAAGTTTTGTATCAAACGTGATGGTAGCCCAGTTATCTTTAACAGACACTATTAAGTTTAATGTAATGTCATTTTCAAGTACTAAAGGGTACGTGTTGTAGTCAACACCTTCGATGGTTTGTGTTGTGAAGTTAATTCCCGCTTTATCAGCTGAGCTATTAATTGTATTAAATAAAGCCGCTTTATCTTCAAGTTGATAGCGTAATACTGGCATTAGACCAATTGTATAGGCTAGAGCTTTATAATCATCGGCGAATCCCCAGGCTGCTTTTAGTGTTTCATAAGATGCCAATGATGTTTGATATTGATCTAATAGAGATGCTAAAAACTGTGCATTGTTATCGTTACTTGCCGCTAAATTTTCGATCAATGGCGTAAAATCGTCTGCACCTTTCATTTGATCTGGAATCAAATTGAAATATTTACTATAGGGAAATGGTTTTAGCTGGCCATAAAATAAAGCAGTATCAGCAGGGACGTAATCAAGTTGAGCAAGTTCTAATGAGGCTGATGAACTGTCAGTTTGTGTATAGATTATTGCACCGGCCGCTACAGCAACTGCGCAACCAGCAAGTAGTTTGGTATTCATTTGGAAATTCCTTTTTTGTATCAGTACCAAGCGGTACGTTCTGTAGTATTTATGTTTTGTAAAACGATATCATAAAAGTGCGTAGCCTAGCGAGGAAAAGCACTATTAGTGTTGGTTGTAATGAGGGCACGGTATTATATAAAATTATTAATTTTTACTGCGATAAATCGGCAACAGTTGGTTAAGATGCAGATGCACTAGCAAAGCCACTGTTAATCTCACCCAAATAGGCCATTGCATAGTTAAATATAAAACGTTTACAAGAGGCTAAGTGGCGCGTCTATTTATCAAAAAATCAAAAATGATGGCATCGCCTTTATGGAAGTGCTAAAAGCCTTCCTGATCTTGTTTATCAACACAATTTAGGTGATAAAAATTTAAATTTGTTTTGATATGTTCTTGTAAAAAAATCACTGCTTTGGAAATTAGCCAGCATCTATGTCCATTTCCAGTTAATTAAATTCGTTAAATAGCGATACCATTAAATAAAAAGTATGGAACGGTCCAAATATTAGTTTGTGATCTTTTTATTGGACTGTGTAAAATCACATACAACTTGTTAATGGAGTGAAAATCACGTGAGTGAAATAAATACAAATAAAACGTTTGTCACTGAGCAGTCGCAGCAAAATAATAATTACTTGTTACCTTTGACTGCAATGACAACTCTATTTTTTTTATGGGGTTTTATCACAGTACTAAATGATGTACTGATCCCGCGTTTAAAAGGGGTGTTTGATCTTAGTTATACGGAAGCGATGTTAGTGCAGTTCTGCTTCTTTGGTGCTTACTTTATTGTTTCTTTACCAGCGGGAATATTGGTTAAGAAATTTGGTTATAAAAATGGTGTGCTTAGCGGTCTTATTGTGGCTTCTATCGGCTNTTATTTTATCCTGCAGTGGTCGTACATGAATATTGGCTATTTTTAACCGCATTATTTGTACTAGCCGGTGGTGTCACCATTTTACAAGTATCGGCTAACCCTTATGTTGTGGCGCTTGGGCCTGAAAAAACAGCTTCGTCACGGTTAAATTTAGCGCAAGCACTTAATTCATTAGGAACGACTATTGGGCCCTATGTTGGTGGCATTTTGTTCTTTGGCGCAGCAGGCTCATTGACTGCATCTGCGGCGACAGCAGAATCGGTAAAAATTCCTTATTTAATGCTTGCTGCAGCACTGCTGACTATTGCTGTTGTGTTTGCATTTTTAAAATTACCTGAAATCAAATCACACAAAGAAGAACTCGATTGCAAAGCAAAAGGTCACTCTTTAACGCAAGCCCCGCATTTAGTTATGGGTGTGTTAGGTATCTTTTGTTATGTTGGTGGTGAAGTGGCAATAGGTAGCTTTTTAGTTAACTTTTTCGGTGAAGCTCATATTGCAGGGCTCGAAGAGCATACCGCTGCCGCATTAATTGCCTATTATTGGGGCGGGGCGATGGTAGGGCGCTTTATTGGCTCTGCTGCATTACAAAAAATTGCACCATCAAAAGCAATTGCTTTTAATGCATTTGCGGTAATCGCGTTACTTTTAATTACAATCTTTACTGATGGCGACGTTGCTTTGTATGCTGTGCTGTCGATTGGTTTATTTAATTCTATTTTGTTTCCGACAATTTTCTCAGTCGCTATTCAAGGGCTAGGTTCATTAACCAGTAAAGGATCTGGTTGGCTTTGTTTAGCGATTGTTGGTGGTGCATTAGTACCGTTAATTCAAGGCGTTGTTGCTGATGCAATGAATATTCAAGTTAGTTTTATTATCCCAGCACTTTGCTATTGTTTTATCGCTTGGTACGGGTTAAATGTTGTAAAACTTGCGAGCAAGTGGCAACAAAAAATAAACTAAGCTAATAGTAAAACCTCTTTAGATAAATGCATTTGCAGCACTGTAAATGCATTTATTTTCTTATTATTCTCAATGAATCAATCGCACTCTAAAGTGAAACCTCGCAGTTTAGTTCATTACAAAATAACGACGGATATGCCACTGAATACGTATTCAATAGCTATTGTTTATAAAAATCACTGGAACCTTCCAATTTTGAGTTTGTTATTTTTTCGGTGCAATTACGGCATTGACTGTCTTTACTTGTCGATTAATTACTTTATGAATTTGTTATAGGAGTAAGCGCTAAACTAATTTTTTTACCATCCTTTATTATTGTTTTTGGCTATAACATAGCAACTGTTGGCGATAAGATAAGACAAAGAGCGTTATTTTTGTTAAAAAGTAGTTAGCTAACAACGATAAAAAAAATAAATAGGTGTGTCATGCAAAGCTCGCTAAAATTTACCACTAAGGTAACTATCGCAGCATCTGTGGTATTAGTGTTGGTGCTGGGGTTATTTACCATCAATAACTTTATTTCAATGCGCTCACAAACGCAGCAGCAACTGTCTCTAATATTACAAGAAAGCTCTCAATCGGTTTCACAAAATATTGCTAATTGGCTCAATAATAAATTAGCTATTGTTCAGTCTGTTGCGAAAACGCATCAGCAAAATGACACTAAGGAATTAACTCTTAGCCAACTCAATAGCGCAGAAATGGCAGGTAAGTTTAAAAACACCTATATAGGCAAACCTGATGGTACTTTTGTACTCAATGATCAAACAGTTGTATTACCTGCTGATTATGATGCCACAATCCGTCCTTGGTATAAGCTGGTAGAAAATAAAACCACCACAGCGTTTACGACTCCTTATATCGACGTAACCACCAATGAGCTAACTATCTCAGCGGTTGCGCCCATTTTAAATAATGGCCGCTTTAGTGGCGTCGCCGGCGCCGATATCGATATGCAAACCATCACTCAAATAGTCAACGAAATTGATTTTTTAGGTTTTGGTTATGGTTTTCTATTAGACAGTGACGGTCGCATTCTAAGCCATCCAGATATCAAATTAAACGATCAGAGTATGGCGAAGCTGTTTGGTAAAAACCTTGCTTTAAAAGCTGAGTTTGTCGAGCAGGAAATTGCTGGCATTGATCATCTTGTATCATTTACACATATCAAAGGTATTGAAAATGTAGATTGGTATTTAGGTGTGGTGATCAACAAAGATATTGCTTATTCATCAGTGGCTTCATTTAGAAATATGGCTGCGATATATATGTGTTTGGGAGTTATCGCGACGATATTAATGATGCAATTTTCACTGCGTTATTTGATGCGGCCTATGCAGCGTTTAAACGATGCAATTAAAGATATAGCCCAAGGTGAGGGGGATTTAACTCGTCGTTTAGAGATTGAAAACGATGACGAATTTGGTGAACTGTCAGGTTACTTTAATGCCTTTATAGATAAAATTCATACCTCAATTGACCAAGTAAAAACGACCACGGTTGAACTGGAACGTTCAGTGGAAAGCTTAGTTGAGCAAACAGAGTCAACGCTAACGATGTACAGTGACCAAACTAAACGCACAGACAGCGTTGCAACAGCGATTAATCAGCTGTCATCAAGTGCGATTGAAATATCAAGCAGCGCAAGTCATGCATCAACCCTTGCTACTGATGCGAATACACAGTCAGTACAAAGTCAAAGTACGTTAAATGATAATATTAATGCCATTGATGTGTTATCGCAAAATATGGAACAAGCACAACAAATTATTAGTAGTGTTGCTGAGCACTCTGCAAGTATTGGTCAAGTACTCGAAGTTATTAAAGGAGTCAGCGAGCAAACTAATTTACTTGCACTTAATGCCGCAATTGAAGCCGCTCGTGCCGGAGAGGCTGGTCGTGGGTTTGCCGTTGTTGCAGATGAAGTGCGCCAGTTAGCTCAACGTACTCAGCAATCAACCCAAGAAATAGAAAATACCGTTAGCCAATTACAGCAAGGTTCAGGCAGTGCCGTTGCGGTTATGAAAGCCAGTTTAGTTGAAAGCGAAAATACTGTAAAACAAGCGCAAGCAGCCGGTGAGCAAATGGCAGGAGTAACCAAAGCTATAAAAGCAATTAATGATGTAAATCATAGTGTTGCAAATGCGACCACTGAACAAAATCAGGTAATACAATCTTTAGATAATGATATTCATACAATTAGTGAGTTATCGCAACAAGGCCAGCTAAACTTAAATAACACCTTAACTGAGTGCACACGTTTAAAACTGCAATTTGATGAACTTGAAAAAATGGTGCTACGTTTTAAAGTTTAACGACAACGAGTGAAATTCAAAAGATAAAATAAATGATGCCGGAATCACCTGTAAGCCAAGGATGAAAGGCTAAATAACGTTGTTTCCAGTGAATACCAAAAGGCCAATAATGAATAATAGCCAGCTTATATATGTGTACGACCCAATGTGCAGTTGGTGTTGGGGTTTTCAACAGTGCTGGCAAAAAATCCAAGACGCCCTAGCGAATGAAGTTGATACTATTTATAAAGTAGGTGGCCTTGCTGCTGATTCCGATCAGCCAATGCCAGTAAGTATGCAACAGTTTTTACAACAAACTTGGCAGCGTATTGGCCAGCAAACCGGTGCTAACTTTAACTTTGATTTTTGGCAAAACTGTCAACCACGCCGCAGCACTTACCCTGCATGTCGGGCGGTGATTGCAGCACGTTATTTTAATAAAGAGCGGGTTATGCTTGGTGCAATTCAGCAGGGTTATTATTTATCGGCACAAAACCCATCGGATCTTAATACACTCGTTAGCTGTGCACAGCAAATAGGTATTGCTGCTGATGAGTTTTTAGCTATATTGCAAAGTGAACAACTTGAACAGGCGTTTCAACAAGAGTTAGCGTATGTTCAGCAGTTACCTGTGCAGGGTTTTCCATCGTTAGTTCTTTGTCATAAACAGCAGTACTTTGCTATCGCCGTAAACTATACCAACGCAAATGCTGTGCTCAGCACCATTCATCGCATACTTGCCGATTAATTTATTTAATCTCACCTCACTCATCATTAAAGCGTACACGCTTGTTAAATATTAAAAACTATTGCTTTATCTAAGGTAAAAAGCTGTATTTATAGCAGTTGTCATAAAAAGGACTTTTTAGCGCAACACCTCTGTCATTTTTCACCTATAGAATCTCGTTCATTGATATTAAGCAACTAGCAAATCCGCTAATTTAACGAGTAAAGGTGTATGCGATGAAAGGCGTTAAACCATTGATATTAGCTAGTATTGTAGCCATGAGTGCAACAGTGCAAGCAAGTGATTTAAATAAGGTTATCGATAAAAGCAGTGAAATTAACCAGTCAGCTGCGCAATCACAAACAAAAATAGACAAGATTGCAGACTCTATGCAGGGTCGTTTACAACAGTTTAAAACCCTTAATAAAGAAATTGATGGTTTGACAGTTTATAACGCACAACTAAGCAAACAGCTTAGTAACCAAGTGAGTGAAATGGAAGCCATTAACTTATCTATGGATCAAGTGTCTATTATTGAACGTCAAATTACTCCATTAATGCTACGCATGATCACAGGGCTTGAGCAATTTGTTGCTCTTGATGTGCCGTTTCTAACCGATGAACGTGAAAAGCGTTTAGCGTCATTAAAAGACATGATGAACCGTGCTGACATTAATTCAAGTGAAAAATTCCGCCGTGTTTTAGAAGCGTACCAAGTTGAAGTTGATTACGGCCGTACCATCGAAGCCTATACCGCGTTATTAGATGTTGATGGTCAAGAGCGTGAAGTCGATTTCTTACGCATTGGTCGTTTAGAACTTATTTACCTTACTCGCGATGGTAAAAAAGCAGGCTCATGGGATACAACAAGCAAACAGTTTGTTGCCCTGGATGACTCAACAATCAGCCAAATTAGTAAAGGTTTACGTATTGCACGTAAGCAACTTGCCCCAGATATGTTAACACTGCCAGTACACGCTGCGGATTAAGAGGTTAAAATGAAACTTTTTACAAAAATGACCAAAATTGCTTTATTTGGTGCCACCCTTGGTTTTGCGGGCAACAGCGTTGCTGCTGAAGCAATGGATTTAGACTCGTTATTAAAAACACTTGAGAAAGGTAAAACACAGCAGTCAGCACAAAATAAACAACGCGAGCAAGAATTTGCTGCACGTCAAAATGAACAAGTGCAAATGCTTAAAAACACTCAAGCAAAACGTAATCAAATGCTGGTTGAGTCTGAGCGTCTTGAAACACAGTTCGAAGAAAATGAAGTAAAACTTGCTAACCTAACCGATACATTATCTAAGCGTATGGGTTCATTGAAAGAACTTTTTGGTGTGCTGCAACAAGTGGCTGGCGATTCAAGTAATAAATTTGCAACGTCAGTAGTGTCTGCACAGCTACCTGGTCGTGGTGCTTTTATGGATGAATTGGCTCAAAAAATGGGCTCGACCTCTAAACTTGCATCAATCGAAGACATTGAAAAAGTATGGTTTGAACTGCAACGCGAAATGACTGAGCAAGGTAAAGTGTCACGTTTTACAACAGATGTAATTGTAGAAGGCGGCAACAAAGCTAAGCAAGAAGTTATGCGAGTGGGTGCATTTAACTTAATTTCTGAAGGTAAGTACCTTGATTATAACAACAGCACCAATACGTTAAGCGAGCTTACCCGTCAGCCTGTTGGCCGATACACCTCAACGGCGAATGATTTACAACAAGCTAAATCAGGCACTGTACAATTTGCACTTGACCCAACAGGTGGCTCTATTCTTGGTTTATTAGTTCAAGCACCCGATACACAAGAACGTGTTCATCAAGGTGGGACTGTTGGTTATGTGATTTTAGGCGTGGGTGTTATTGCACTACTTATATCACTAGAGCGTTTTTTCTCATTATTGATTATGGGCGGTAAAATTCGTCGTCAACTTAAAGATTCAGTTGCACGTGATGACAATCCGCTTGGACGTGTAATGAAAGTAAAAGATCAATTTCCGAGTGTTTCACACGACACACTTGAGCTTAAATTAAGTGAAGCTATTTTACGTGAAATGCCAAAAGTGACGCGTAATTTAACACTTATTAAAATCATCTCTGTTGTAGCACCGCTGTTAGGTTTATTAGGTACGGTAACAGGCATGATCAATACATTCCAAGCAATCACCTTATTTGGTACTGGGGATCCTAAGCTTATGGCAGGTGGTATTTCTCAAGCACTAGTAACAACGGTACTAGGCTTAGTGGTAGCAATACCAACGGTATTTTTATACACCTTACTTAATACGCGCGCTAAAAATATTTTGTTAACTATTCAAGAGCAGAGCGCCGGTATTATTGCAGAGCGTAGCGAGAAGGGAGCATAAACCATGGTGCTATTGATTGACTCAATCAATGCTATCCGTGATTTTCTCGACACTGGTGGCCAAGTTCTCTTGGTCATCGGGGTGTTAATCTTCGCGATGTGGTTATTGATACTCGAGCGATTTATTTACTTTTTCAACGGTTTTCGAAGCTATAAACAGGGTGTGAAAACCGATTGGATTAACCGTTCAGAACGTAATAGTTGGAACGCAGAGCAAATACGCGAAGCGATGATATCGCGAGCAGGTATGCGCTTAAACACCAATCTTTCTTTGATTAATGTGATGGTTGCTTTGTGCCCGCTACTTGGTTTGTTAGGCACTGTCACAGGCATGATAGAAGTGTTTGATGTAATGGCAATTACCGGCACAGGAAGTGCGCGTTCAATGGCATCAGGGGTATCTAAAGCAACTATCCCGACAATGGCAGGCATGGTAGGTGCGTTATCTGGGGTATTTGCCTCAACGTATTTACAACGAAAAGCTAAGCGCGAAGTAGAACTATTACAAGACAGCATGGTTTTAGACCATTAAGCAAAATTTTGATAAGCGGCTTATATAAAGTCGCTCATCCTAGGAGAATAAAATGAGAGCCCCGTTAGGAAACCTATTTCAAGAAGATGAAGCTGAAGAAATAAACATGACCCCAATGCTAGACGTTGTATTTATCATGCTTATTTTCTTTATTGTAACTGCCTCTTTTGTTAAAGAAGCCGGTATTGATGTTAACCGCCCTGAAGCTGCAACTGCTGTGAAAAAAGAGCGTGCAAATATCCTGGTCGCGATTTCAGATACAGGTGAAATTTGGATTAATAAACGTCAAATTGATGTACGCGCAGTACAAGCCAATATCGAGCGTTTAAAAGCAGAAAATCCACAAGGTAGCGTTGTGATTCAAGCGGATAAAAAAGCCACTACCGAAATGTTAATAAAGGTGATGGATGCCTCGCGCGCGGCGGGCGCATTTGATGTATCAATTGCCGCACAAGATGCGTCTTAAGGGCTAGTTATGTTGCGATATTTAGTTGCATTAGTGATAGCCGGTGTAGTGACTTTTATGTTGTTTTTAGGCATGCAGGCACTGATCACTGGCGGTGAAGGCGCTATGTCGGATCCGGTAAAGGGTAACGTACTTGATTTTGTTCGCTTGAAAAAAGAAGAAACCGTACAAAAAAAAGAGCGTAAGCCACAAAAGCCACCAACACCAAAAGAGCCGCCACCACCAATGGAATCACCGCAAATGCAAAATAGTGATGCTACAGCTAATGCTAACAACTTTGACTTTGGTGCAAACGTTGATGCGGATGTAAATTTAGCCGGCGGGTTAGCACTTGAAACAAGTGATGGTGAATATTTACCGATTGTAAAAGTGGCACCTGTTTATCCGCGCCGTGCATTATCGCGAGGTATCGAAGGCTACGTTATTGTTGAATTTATAGTAACTAAACAAGGCACTGTACGCGACCCACAAGTAGTAAAAGCAGAGCCTGAGTCACTCTTTGATAGAGCCGCGATGGATGCAGCACTTAAATTTAAATATAAACCACGCGTAGTAAACGGTGAAGCC
>NZ_AUTL01000170.1:0-17287 GCF_000498015.1 Pseudoalteromonas sp. TAE79 | reverse complement strand
TGGCGGGTGTTCAGAACAAAATATCTTTCCAAATTAGCGGTTAATTTAGTAATTAACCACGAGTATACGGACAGTAATGCGAGGCGATTATGAAACTATTTATTAAATCTGTTATGAAATTAAGCCCTACAGCTAAATTTTTAAAATTAACACTATTTTGTACCGCTGCAGTGAGTACAAGTATTGTTACTCAAAGTGCTTTAAGCCTGATACCAGGGCTAAATGTAGCTACGGCATATGCAGAGCAAGAGCAAAAAACAAAACGTGTACCAGCGCTTCGCGAAAAGGTCTACAGCCAACTCGCACGTGCACAAAAACTCGCTGATGATGGCGATGTTAAAGCAGGCCTTGAAGCGCTTGATAGCATTCAAGAGCGAGCTTCAAGCATGAACTCGTACGAAATTGCGATGATGCATAATTTTTATGGGTTTATTTATTACAACGAAAACGATTTACCAAAAGCGATAGCTTCGTTTGAAAAGGTCGTAGCAGAGGAAGCCATTCCTGAGTCGCTTCGTTTAAGTACTACCTTTAGTTTAGCGCAACTAGCTATGGCTAATAGTGATTACACTAAAGTTATCGCATTTTTAGATGACTGGGACACTATTAACACTAAGCCTAAAACAGAAGGCTATTACTTGTTAAGGGCTCAAACATACTATCAGTTAAAGGATTATAAAAAAGGCCTTGAGTACATATCTCAAGTGATTGCTTTAAGCGACAGCGAAGGCAAAATCCCTAAGGAAAACTGGTTAGTACTACAGCGTGCCATGTACTACTCACTTAATCAAACTGACAAAGTTGTTGAAGTACTTGAGCGTATGGTAAAGCTTTATAACAAGCCTGAGTATTGGGTACAGTTATCAGGTATGTATGGTGAAACAGGGCAAGAAAAGCAGCAGTTGGCGGTAATTGAAGCGGCTTATCAGCAAGGATTTTTAACCTCTAAGTCTGATTTACGTCAATTAGCGCAAGTGTATTTATATAACGGCTTAGCATTTAAAGCCGCAGACGTTATGAGTGATGCGATTGAAAAAGGGATTGCAGAGCAAAACGCTAAAAACTATGCCTTTGTAGCTGAGGCGATGATCCAAGCAAAAGAAGACGAAAAATCAATAAAATACTTTGTAAAAGCAGCCGATTTATCACCCAGTGGTAAATATGACCAACGCTTAGCTGAAGTATATGTTAATACTGAGCAATATGAAGAAGCGGCCGACGCAGCGCGTAAAGCACTTAATAAAGGCTCACTTGATTTTGAATCAAATGCATTTGTTGCCTTGGGTATGGCTCAGTACAACTTACAAAATTTTGATGCATCAATTTTAGCGTTCGAACAGGCAGAAAAACATAAAAAATCACAGCGTTTAGCGCAGCAATGGATTAAATATGTAAAGCGCGAGAAAGTGCATGCAGAAACATTAAGAACGGCACTGCTTTAAGCTTTAGTAATAACGTTTAAATATAATTTCATAATCGCAAATCCAAACCACACTATTTTTAGTGTGGTTTTTTTATGTTTTTAATAAATTAACTACTTGAATTTTATGTAAATAACTTTGTCATCTTATGTTTATTAAAGTGTAACTGTAATGTCATATAGCTACCGTAAGGTAGGCGCTGCTGATAACTCAAGTGACCTTAAAGCATTACTTAATGTTTTAAGGTGACTTTAGTTTATTTAAAGCACTTAACAAAATAATTAAATACTTTAACGGAGTGAACAATGAAATTATCTGACTTATTTAAAGTTAGTTTGATTGCAACTGCAGTATCTTTAGCGGGTTGTGGTGGTGACTTAGTAGTATCTGAAGGCGACACAACAATAAATGAAGGCGACACAGTTACTAATGTTGTTGAAGGTGGCAGTGGTACAGTAGATGAAACATCATCGCGTGATGATTCGCAAAATGCAACTACGGGTTTCCCTGCTGATATCGACAATGCACTTGTTCAAGGCTTAGCAACGGATGTATCAAGTGAATTTCCAGCAATAACAGATAAACCAGTGTATCGCTTAAGTGCTGATACAACATTGATTGCTGATGTTTCACTAACTAATGATGCACATTGGATTGTGAGTGGTCGTACTGCTGTGGGTAATGACCGCGCAGATAGTACAACGCTTTATATTCAGCAAGGTACAACGATTATTGGTGAGTCAGGGGATGACTTTTTAGTTGTGCGTCGTGGTTCACAAATTGAATCAGTCGGCACTGCAAGCCAGCCAATTACGATGACCTCAATTCAAGATGTTACGGGTAGCGAGACAGCAATTGGCCAATGGGGTGGTTTGGTATTACTTGGTAATGCACCTGCAAACTCATGTGGAGACCAACAAGGTGAAGCAACAGCAGACGAACTTGCTAACTGTGGCGTGTCAGCTGAAGGTGATGCAGGTCAGTTCGGTGGAAATATCAGTGATGATAATTCAGGTACTCTAAAATATGTACTTGTTAAGCAAGCAGGTAAAACGCTTGGTAATGGTGATGAGTTAAATGGTATTACATTTGCCGGTGTTGGCTCTGCAACTACGGTTGATTATATCCAGGTTCATGAAAACCTTGATGACGGTATCGAGTTTTTTGGTGGTACGGTTAATGTAAGTAATGTAGTGCTGACTAACATTGGTGATGATTCACTTGATTGGTCTTTTGGTTGGACGGGTTCGGCTACTAATGTTTACATTCAACAAGCCGCTAACGTAGGCGATAACGCTATTGAAGCTGATAACTCTGAGTTTGATTCAAGCGCCACGCCATTAACACTGCCTACTATATCTAACGTAACAATCGTCGGTGCAGAAGGTAATAATGGTATTCGTCTACGCGCGGGTACTGCGGGCGCTCTTAAAAATGTATTTGTAACGGGTCCTGCTACTTACGAAAACTGTTTACGTGTAGGGTCTGATTCAGTTCCTCGCGCTGAAGATGGCACACTAACGATTGTAAACTCTATTGTGGCGTGTCAAACAACGGCAAATAATTTTGGTAGTGAAGTAATTAACGGTGGCGACGTTCAATCTTGGTTTGAAGGACAAGATGGTAACCAAGTACTTACGCCTGCAGAGCTTATGCTTGCTGATGACGGTTACACGCCACTTGCTGGTTCACCGCTTATCGCAAATGGTCAAATTGGTGCTTTTGATGGTTCAACTAATTGGATGGAAGGTTGGACTGTCGGTATTAATGGCGGCTTCCCTACTGATATTGATAACGCGCTTGCACAAGGCTTAGCATTAGATGTTTCTAGTGAATTTCCAGCAATTACAGATAAACCAGTATACCGTTTAACTGAAGATACAACGTTCACAGCAGATGTAACGCTTACTAACGATGCACATTGGATTTTAAATGGTCGTACTGCAGTTGGTAATGACCGTGCAGATGCAACTATATTATATGTTCAAGCGGGTACAACGCTAATTGGTGAAACAGGTGATGACTTTTTAGTTGTACGTCGTGGTTCACAAATTAATGCCAATGGTAATGCAACTGCGCCAATCACTATGACATCTATTCAAGATGTAACAGGCGCTGAAACAACGATTGGTCAATGGGGCGGCTTAGTATTATTAGGTAATGCACCCGCTAACTCGTGTGGCGATCAAACCGGTGAAACGACAGCTGAAGAATTAGCTAACTGTGGTGTATCAGCTGAGGGTGACGCTGGTCAGTTTGGTGGTGATATTATCGATGATAACTCAGGTGTTCTTCGTTATATTGTTGTTAAACATGCAGGTAAAACGCTGGGTAATGGCGATGAACTTAACGGTATCTCATTTGCAGGTGTTGGTTCACAAACGAAAGTTGAATACATTCAAATTCACCAAAACCTAGATGATGGTGTTGAGTTTTTTGGTGGCACAGTTAATGTTCGTAACATTGTACTAACTGATATTGGCGACGATGCATTCGATTGGTCATTTGGTTGGTCGGGTCGTGCACAAAATATCTATATTCAACAAAGTTCAGTTGAGGGTGATAACGCAATAGAAGCTGATAACTCAGAATTCGATTCAAATGCGACACCATTGACTAAACCACTAATTTCTAACGTAACAATTGTAGGTGCTGATGGTACTAACGGTGTTCGTTTACGTGCAGGGACAGCGGGCGTTCTACGAAATGTTGTTATAACGGGCCCTGAAGGTTACTCAAACTGTTTACGTGTAGGCTCAGACTCTGCTGCTAATGCAGAATCGGGTGAGTTGTCTATCGAAAACTCAGCTGTTGCATGTAGTGAAGATAATAACTTTGGTTCACAAGCAATTGGTAGTGGCAATGTGCAGTCTTGGTTTGAAGGTCAAACGGGCAACTTAACGCTTACGGCTTCAGCACTTAATTTAGCGACAGACGGCTTTACACCAAAATCGGGTTCACCTTTATTAGGTGCTGGTGGGGATTCATCTGAGCTTGACTCGTTCTTTACCAAAACAGATTACATCGGCGCATTCGATGGCGATAATAATTGGATGGATGGTTGGACAGTTGCTATTACACCAAGCTTTCCTGACGATATTGCTAATGCATTAGCACAAGGACTTGCAACAGATGTTTCTGCTAGCTTCCCTACAATTACAGACAAACCTGTATATCAATTAACCTCTGATGTTGTATTTACATCTGATGTAACACTGACTAACGATGCGCATTGGATTTTAAAAGGACGTACAGCCGTTGGTAATGACCGCGCTGACAACACAACACTTTATGTTCAGTTTGGTACAACATTAATTGGTGAGTCGGGTGATGACTTCTTAGTTGTTCGCCGTGGTTCTAAAATTGAAGCGGTAGGCAGTGTAAATCAACCAATTACTATGACGTCAATCCAGGATATGACGGGAGGCGAAACTACGATTGGTCAATGGGGCGGTTTAGTATTATTGGGTAATGCACCTGCTAACTCATGTGGCGACCAACAAGGTGAAGCTACCGCAGAAGAACTTGCCAGTTGTGGTGTGTCTGCTGAAGGTGACGCAGGCCAGTTCGGTGGTAATGACCCTGAAGATAATTCAGGTACGCTAAAGTATGTTGCAGTTAAGCAAGCGGGTAAAACGCTGGGTAATGGCGATGAACTTAACGGTATTACACTTGCGGGTGTTGGTCGTCAGACTGAACTAGATTACATTCACGTTCATGAAAATCTAGACGATGGTGTTGAATTTTTTGGTGGTACTGCAAATATTAGTCACCTTGTTTTAACAAGCATAGGCGATGATTCACTTGATTGGTCGTTCGGTTGGACGGGTAAAGCGCAATATGTACTGATTAAACAATCAGACTCTGAGGGCGACAATGCAATTGAAGCTGATAACTCTGAGTTTGATTCAAGTGCAACGCCACTAACAATGCCAACTATCTCTAACGTAACAATTATTGGTAATGTTGGTGTAAATGGTATCCGCTTACGTGCAGGTACTGCGGGTATGCTTAAAAACGTAGTGGTTACAGGTGGTGCAGACTATTCAAACTGTTTACGAGTAGGCTCTGATTCAGCGCCGCGAGCAGAGGACGGTACATTAACTGTTACTCACTCCATCGTTGCGTGTGAAACCGCTAACAACTTTGGTACCCAAGCAATTGGTACAGGTAATGTTGAATCTTGGTTCTTAGGACAAACAGGTAATTCAGTTCAAGTAGCCGCTGACCTTGGGCTAGCAGATAATGGCTATATGCCAACTGCTGAGTCGTTATTACTTGGTAATGGCTTTGATTCATCAAGCTTAGATAGTTACTTTGATTCTGTAGATTACATTGGTGCGATGGATGCACAAACAGACTGGACAGCAGGTTGGGTAAAAGTAGGCCTTTAACCCAAACCACATTATAGCCGAGCGAAAGCTCGGCTAATGTCTTGTTTTGTTTCGGAGTATAAAAATGAAATCTTTTAAACCCTCTACACTTGCTTTATCAAAGTTAAACTACGCTGTAATGGCTGCGTTACTTGGTTTATCAGTAAATACAGCTACGGCTGCTGAGCAGCAAGTAGAAGAGCAAGAAATAGAAGAAGTTGTTGCTGTAGGGCAACGATTAAAGGGCAGTGCGGGTGCTGTACTGCAAGAACGTCAAAACCAAGCGTTTGTTGCTGATATTATGGGTGCAGACCAAATATCACGTACTGGTGATGGCGATGCTGCCTCTGCACTTCGCCGTGTTACTGGTTTAACGTTAGTCGATGGCAAATTTATTTATGTGCGTGGTTTAGGTGAACGCTATTCTAGTACTCAGCTAAATAGCATGTATGTACCAAGCCCTGATCCTACTCGCTCAGTGGTTCCTTTGGATTTATTTCCATCTGAAATTATTGAAAGCTTGAGTGTACAAAAGTCATTTTCACCGGATATGCCAGCTCATTTTGGTGGTGGTAATGTAAATATTCGCACTAAATCAATTCCTTCTGACTTTTTATTAAAAGTACAAGTGGGTACATCGTACAATACTTCTAATAGCGATACCGGTTACTTTTACAGTGGCGGTGATGATGACTGGATGGGTCGAGATGATGGTTCGCGAGCATTATCGGATGTGTTTACTACTGCGCTTACCAGTGATGCTGGTCTTGAGGGCAATATAAACACTACGTTAGCTGAGCGTAAAAACCTGATTCAATCGCTTGATTGGGATGTAGGTATTTCACAAAAGGATGTTGACCCTGCTATGAACTTCTCTATTGCCTTAGGTGATAGATTTGAAAGTGAGGTCGGTACTTTTGGTGTGCTTGCAGCCGTATCTTACGATAACGAGTGGGAAGTAGTTCAAGAGCAAAGCGGCTCAAGCCTTGGTAGCTTAGGCTGTGAAGACAAATGTTTTGCCCAGTATTACGATGGTACATCGACTGAGCAAAATGTACGTTGGAGCGGCACATTAAATTTAGGATATGAGTTAAACTCAAACCATAAGTTTGAGCTTACTAATATTGCACTTCATGACATGAGTGACCGCGTACGTAACCGCGATTACTTTGATGCAAATGAAACCGAAGAAGGTGTCACCGAATTACGCCGAGTAGATATTACGTACGAAGAGCGCGAAATGTTTTCGACTCAGCTTAAGGGGACGCACAACTTTCCAGAGCTAAATAATTTATTTTTTGATTGGTATGGCGGTTTAAGTCGAGCAAACCGTAATGCACCAGGTGGTTTAGATGTTGTTTATCAGCAAAACTTAGTTGATGGCGTGCTTGAATCTGAACAACTGCAAGATGTAGCTGCAACAAATATCACCCGTGAGTATCAAGTATTACACGACGATGTTGAAACATTTGGTTGGAATATGGGTATGCCTTTTTATGGTGACGGCTATGAGCTTGAGTTAAAAATAGGCGGCGATTTTTCAGAGAAAAAACGTGATGCAAGTAATGTGAAGTTTGGCATTACGCACCGTGGTATAAGCGATGAGTACTCGTTCGGCTCTAACGTAAGCGATATTTTTGCTGATGAAAACACGGCGAATGACGCTTTTTATGCAAGTGTAACAGGCTCTGGTATTTTTGATGATGGTACCGCAGATGGTGATAAGTACAGCGCTGCACATAAGTTAGACGCTTATTATTTTATGGCCGACTTTTTCTACGAAAACACATGGCGTATAACCGGTGGTATTCGTTGGGAAGACTTTTCTCAAATATCAGTGCCTTTTCAGGCTCATACTAATTTCTTTGATGGAACAATTGAAGAAGTGAGCGAAGTTGCAATAAAAGAAGATAACTTTTTTCCTTCTTTAGCTGTTACGTACATCATGGATGAAGAAATGCAATTTCGCTTAAATTTAAGTGAAACAACCATTCGCCCTGATCTACGTGATGTAAGCTCTTCTTTCTTTGTTGACCCGTTAACTGAGTTTCTGGTGAGAGGATCACCTAGTTTACAAAGTTCTAATTTAAAAAATGTAGATTTTAGGTTTGAATGGTATATGCCATCAGGTAATAACCTTTCTGTTGCATTGTTTTATAAAGACATTGAAAACCCAATTGAAATGGTTGAGCTTGCGGGCGTAGGTGGTGCATCTCCACAGTTATTAACAGCAAATGCTCAGTCGGGTAAATTGTCGGGTATTGAAGTTGATTTTTTAACTGACTTTGGCTTTATAAATAAAGATTGGTCTTCAGCATTTTTGTCAGGCAACGTTACGCTATCTGACTCAAGTGTTAATTTGGGGATTAATGATTCAGACGGTGTTGACTCACTGTTTGAAACACAGCTTAAAGAAGCCCTTGAGGCCGATACGGTATCGAATATTGTAACTAACAATGAGCGTCGTTTAGTTGGTCATTCTGAGTGGGTTGCAAACTTACAAATGGGCTATGACTCGAATGATGGGTTTCATTCTACTTCATTAATTTATAATGTGTTTGGTCCTCGTATAATTGTACCTGGTACACGTGGAAATGAAGATGCAGAAGAAAAGTCGTTTCACTCAGTTGATTTAGTTTATTCTTACTTCCCTAACTTTAACTCTAAAGTTAATTTTAAGGTTAAGAATATGCTTGGCCAAGAAAAAGAAATTGAACAAGAAGGTCTTACCCTTTGGGGACAAGACACCGGCACTGAGTTTAGTTTAAGTTATAGCTATGAGTTTTAAGCTTTATTTAAAATAAAACTCAAGGAATGAAATAGTAAACTTCACTATCTATTAGCTCTGTATTTTAATACAGAGCTTTTTTGTGTTTATGCTCAGTATGAAAAATATTTAAGTTCTGTTTTATTCACTAGTTTTAGCCGTCTACGAGTGTTAGTTTAGCGTTAATGAAAATTAAATCTCACGCAATGAATTTAATTTTTAATGTATTAAGGCATCTTTTATGAATCAAACAGTGGAACAAACAATGAAAAAAGTAGGATTAGTCGGTTGGCGTGGCATGGTTGGCTCTGTGTTATTAGAACGTATGCAGCAGCAAAGTGATTTTGCCCATATCGACACCACCTTTTTCACCACCTCACAAGCGGGTCAACTAGGCCCAGATATAGCAGGCGACGCAAAACCATTACTAGATGCAAGTGACATTAGCGAACTTGCTAAAATGGATATTATTGTTACTTGCCAAGGCGGTGACTACACCAATGCGGTACATCCAAAGCTTCGAGAGTCGGGTTGGGATGGTTACTGGATTGATGCAGCTTCAGCGCTGCGTATGAGTGAGGACAGCATTATAGTGCTTGATCCCGTAAACAAAGATGTTATTGAACAAGGCTTAGAGCAAGGCGTTAAAACCTTTGTGGGCGGTAACTGTACTGTATCGCTGATGCTACTTGCATTAGGTGGTTTATTTGAGCAAGACCTAATTGAATGGGTAAGCCCAATGACTTACCAAGCGGCGTCGGGCGCTGGTGCACGAAATATGAAAGAGCTTATTGCACAAATGGGCGCTATTCATGCAAGTGTTGCAGATAAACTAGATAACCCAAGCTCTGCTATTTTAGAAATTGATAAAATAGTAAGTGAAACAATGGCGTCAAAAGACTTACCACAAGACCAATTTGGTGTGCCATTAGCGGGCAGTTTAATCCCGTGGATTGACGTACCTATGCCAAGCGGTCAGTCTAAAGAAGAATGGAAAGCGCAAGTTGAAGCGAACAAAATTTTAGGTTCTTCAAAGCAACCAGTGCCTATTGACGGTTTATGTGTACGTATTGGCGCTATGCGTTGTCATTCACAAGCGATGACCATTAAATTACGTGAAGATATTAGCGTAGAAAAAATTGAAGAAATTTTAGCGTCTCATAACGAGTGGGTTAAGGTTATTCCTAACGAGCGTGAAATTAGCGCAACAGACTTAACACCCGTTAAAGTAACAGGCACTTTAACAATTCCTGTTGGCCGTATTCGTAAATTAGCGATGGGGCCAAAATACATCAGCGCATTTACAGTAGGCGATCAGCTTTTGTGGGGAGCGGCAGAGCCACTTCGTCGTATGCTACGCATAATTGTTGATGGTGAGTAATACCAATTCGCAATAATACTTAATCAATTTGAGGGGTTAAATCTGACGCTAACTACGTTAAATATTTCTGATATAGAACAACTAAATAACGAAATCTTTGCCTTGTTATCGACACGATTTTTCTTCCCTCAAAATAGATCACTTAATTAAGCGAATTGGTATAATATATAATTAGTATTAACAAAAGGGGTTGGCAATTTGCCAGCCCTTTTTAGTTTAATGGCTTATAAAACCGCTTAAGAGGCTTAAACAATACTTTTTTATGAATGTTCACTGTTGTTTATTATTGAACTTAAGTAAACTGTTTACATTGTGCAACAGCCTATTCAAGTAACATTAATGACCTCTCATATAAATAACTTTGCCAATAAGCGATTAGCATTTGTTAGCTCCTATTTTAGTTCTGCAATTGCTATAAACACGGTTGTTTCTTGTTTTCTTATTTTTAGCAGTATTAACCACAGCGCCTCGCAAGAAAAACTTTACTGGCTTTTTACGTTATCATTTATTTCATTACTTCGAATAGCCAGCCATGTATTTGTTAACAACACCCATGCTTTTAAATATCATCTGTATTTTATAGGTTTATTATTAACAGCCGTAACTTGGGCTGCTTTCCCCATTTTGTTTTATGAAAATATGCCAATGCAGGAGAAGTTTGTATCACTCGTTGTTTTTAGCTCCCTTGCTGGTGGCGGTGTAAATGTTTTAGCTTCTGATATTCGTTCCTCCTTGTCGTATATAACCTGTTTACTGGTTCCTTTTAGTATTTTATTACTTTTACAGCCTATTGAAGATGAGAATGTACTAGGTATTTTAGGGCTCGTTTTATGGTTTATTTTGTGTTTTGTTACCGCTGTACGTTCTGCTAAAGATGTAAAGTCATCAATTAATAATGAACTTAAGTTAGATCAATTTATTGAAAACTTAGAAAACGAAGTGCAACTTCGTACCGAACAAATAATCCTTTTAGAGCAAAAAGATAATTTAACTAAATTGTTTAACAGGGGGAGCTTTGTTTCTAATGTTGAACTTGATTTAGCCAATCAAAATGATGATATTAAAGCCGTTTTATTTTTAGATATGGATGACTTTAAAATCATCAACGATAAATACGGTCACGATTTTGGTGACTTTGTTCTGGCCCAAACAGGTAAACGATTAGTTGAAACACAAACTCAGGGCGATTTTATTGCTTGTCGTTGGGGAGGGGATGAGTTTATTTTTTATTCTCGTAGTAACACCGAAGACGAACTTTTTGACTGTGTTTTTAGATTAGTTAAAACTTTAACGAAAACAGTAAGCATGGATAGCTATCAAGTAAACCCTTCTTTTAAGGTTGGGCTGTATTTTACGCGTGAAAACTTTAATCTTGAAGACGCGATTAAATACGCTGATGTTGCTATGTATGAAGGTAAGAAAAGCCGTAATGAAATATCGGTATTTGACGAGCGAATGCATGAATCGCTTAAAAGAGAAGAAGTACTTCGCAGCTCAATTAAAGAGTGCGTAGAAAAAGGTGACTTTCATCTGTGTTATCAACCTATTGTTGATATAAGTACAAATGAAATAACCACGTTTGAAGTACTACTTCGTTGGCAGTTTAATGATGAATTTATTCCCCCTTCAGAATTTATAGATATTGCAGAGCGATATGGGAAAATTAATATATTAGGTGAATTTGTACTAGAGCAAGCCATCGCGAGTTTAAGTAAGTTAAACGCTGTGAATAGTAAGATTGGATTGTCGATTAATGTGTCGGTGTTGCAACTAGAAAACCATAATTTTTTAGATTTTTTAGTTGCTCTTCTAAATAGATATGCTGTTAAACCATACAATGTGCATTTAGAAATAACAGAAACAGTGATGATTAAAAATTTACCGTATTTGTCAAAAGTGATTACGGCCATAAAAAATACCGGTGTGCGTATCTCTATTGATGATTTTGGTACTGGGTTTTCTTCTATATCGGTTTTAAAAGAGCTATCAGTTGATTACATTAAAATAGATAAATCTTATATTGATAACATTTGTGAATGCTCAAAAGATAAAAGTATTGTATCTGCGGTAACTAACATGTCGCATATGATTGGTTGCCAGGTAATAGCGGAGGGCGTAGAAAACTCCGCTCAGTTAACGTTATTACAAAGCTTAGAAATTGATAAATACCAAGGTTTTATATTCAGTAAACCAGTTAGATTTGATCAAGCACTATCCTTGATATATTAAAGGTACTCGCTGTTTTTATTTAGTTAAGTATTGCTGCATAAACCCAATTTTTTGTAGCAATTTTAAATTGGTATAACCTTTGCTGTTAATACTTAAATTAGCCACTTTAACTTCACTTAGGCTATTAACGATGTATTTTAAATACGATTTACGTAGTGTTGTTACAATTTTGCGTAATTCTTACATGTTTAAAATGCTCATTCGAAAGTATTAGGTAAAGGAAATTACAATGAGCTCGGTTTCTAATGTATTTCATAGCAAATGGTTTAACTCATTTGCGGTTATTTTATTAGTCCTTATTATTGCCAGAATAGCCGCGCCTTATGTAGTTCAATACTACGTAAATTATCAGCTAAAACATACGCAAGGTGTTACGGGGCATGTTGGTGATGTAGATTTGTTTTTATATCGCGGTGCCTATGCAATTGACGACGTTGAAATTTACGCTGTTGATGCAACTTCAGCTCCGAAGCCTTTACTGAGTATTCAAACTCTTGATTTTTCACTCGCGTGGTCAGCCCTTTTAAAGGGCAATTTAGTAACAAACATGGCCTTTACGCGTCCTGAAATAGTTATTTACGATAAAGACCCCAATGCTTCTGAGCAAAATAAACAAGTAAAAGACGAAACTACCTGGGTAGGGCTCGCCAATAATTTAGTACTGTTCTCTATTGATACCTTAACAATTGAGCAAGGCAAATTAACTTTAGTTAACTCAACTAATAGTGGTGAAAAACCCACTTTTATATCAAATATTAACGCTCGAATTGAAAATATAACCAACGCGCAAAACCTATCAAAAACACTAGTGACTACTCTAAGCGTAGAAGGTGCATTAATGGGGGAGGCCGGATTAAAGCTTGATGGCAAATTAGATCCCTTTAGCAAACAAGCCAATTTTGATTTTAACGCAGAGGTACAGCGTTTCTCTGTTAAAAACCTCGATACTGTATTTAAGGTATACACGCCTTTTGATATTGAAGCGGGTGGCATTGATGGCGCTATGGAACTTGTAGCTAAAGACAATAACTTAAATGGTTATGTAAAAGCGGGCGTTCAAAACTTGAGTGTGTTCTCGTGGCGCGAAGATATAGAAAAAGATGACGACGGCATATTTACGGCCATATTTGAAGGCAGTGTTGATTTACTGGGCTCTATACTCGAAAACGATGAGTCAAAACTTGTTGCTGCACGTATTCCTATAGAGGGACAACTAGATAATACGGATGTTTCGACTTTTCAAGCTGTGATTTCGGTATTAGAAAACGCATTTTTTGATGCGTTTAAAATGAAAGTAGATAACGTTATTTCTTTTGAAGATACGGATGAAAAACCTGATAACGAGGAAAATTAAAGCTCTTTGGTAATTCTATTTCAATTAGATCTTTAAATTGCACCCACTTTTTAAACTTTAAGTGGGTGCTTTAGTACTCTTATCAGATTAGTTTTTGCGGTTACTCAATAGCTCTTTAAGCTCAGCAATTTGGGATTGTAGTTCGTTTACTTGCCCTTGCGTTGCAGGTAATGAGCTGTCGTCTGCGAGCTCTTCTCGCGCTTTGCGGTGCTCCTCACTCATAACTTCTAAAATGGCACCTACCATCATATTTAAAAATACAAATGCGGTTAAAAATATAAACGTAAGGTAATAAATCCAGCTTAATTCGTACACCGCCATTGTTTCGTACATTATGTCGGTCCAATCTTCAAACGTCGCCACCCTAAACAAGGTAAGCATTGAGATTGATACGTCTTGCCAAAGTACGGGGTTTATTTCCGCAAACATCATGCTGCCCATTGCAGCGTATATATAAAAAATAACAAACATTAATAGGGCTATATAACCCATTTGTGGAATGGCTTTAAGCAATGAATTAACTAATAAGCGCAGCTCTGGGATCATCGATACCAATCGCAGTACTCTAAATATGCGAAGTAGACGAGCAATTAACATAGTAGAGCCAGCAGCAGGATATAAACTGCCCAATACTATGATGATGTCGAATATGTTCCATCCTTTAGAAAAAAAGTGTTTTATGCCTTTACTTGCAATAAAGCGTATTACTAGTTCAATTAAAAAGAATGCGGTAATGCCAACGTCCATCCAATTTAGAGCAAGCTCTACGGTAGGATGTAATGAGTAAGTGTGCGCACCTACTGTCAGGGCAGAAACAATAATTACAGCTATAACAAATGATTGAAATATCTTGCTTTTGTCTATACGCTGAAACAACTTTTGTAACTGCGACATCATAGAAATAGATCCTTTGAAAATTAAGATTTTATGGCGCTAATATACAATAATATTGTAATAATTTAACGCTTTTTCGATATAGAAAGTGTAAGGAAATTTAATGTTTATCAATAAACCAAAAAGTAGCGCATTACTTATTGTTGGATTATGTGTTTTAGCAGGTTGTAGCTCTGACGCGCGTTTTCATGAAGTTCAATCGGCGCGCCTTGATGAGTGTAATTATAAAGCTGACAAAGAATATTACGAATGCCTAGATAAACAAGATTCTAACTACGAAGAGTTTAAAAAACAGCAACAAGCAGAAACTAAATAAGTAACCTTTATATTATGACTAAAACTCAAAAGCAGCGCGATAAGCACATTAGACTAGCACTTACTAATACATGCGAAGCAATAAAAGAAAGCGTAATTGGTTTTGATTATCTAACGCATACCATTGATTTAAATAATGAGGCTAATACGTTAAAAGTACAATGCTATTTTAATGATGATATAGCCCTTGAAAGTGCAAAACCTCAACTTAACGAATTAACAAATATAATACTCAAAGAGCTTACGAGTATTAAGTTGAACGCAAAACCAGCACAGATTTCATTTTCCGCCAATTAACAGAGCTTTTGTTGGTTTGATAGCACATGGACGTTATAATTAGATAAATTATTTTTAGGGTTTAAATTATGGCTGTTCCTACGCGTTCGCAAATTTCACCAGGTACCACAGTAAATATTGTATTAAAAGAAGATCAACGCAGCGGCACATTAACTGAGGGTGTTGTTGAGCGCCTTTTAACAAAATCACCCAATCACCCACACGGTATTAAAGTACGTTTAGAAGATGGTCAAGTTGGCCGAGTAAAAGAGATTTTATAATGGCAGCGTTAACAGAACAGGCTTTTTGGGAATTAGTAACAACGCCTGATTTAGGGCTCGATCCGCAAAGTGTGAGCGATAACCTAAAAACTAAACTTAATGATTTAAGCGATCAACACCTCATTGATTTTGATAAGTATTTTGGCATACATATGCGCAAGTGTTTTACCTGGGATTTGTTTGGTGCCGCTTTTGTTATGGCTGGATGTAACGACGATTACGGTTTTAGCGAATTTAGATGTTGGTTAATTTCTCGTGGGAAAACAGTATTTGAAAACGCTTTAGAAAATGCTGATTCGTTAGCGCAGTGTACACCTGTTTATTACTTAAACGAGCAGCCTTATCCGTACATTGATGAGTATGATTTAATAGCCGGTTTATTATTTGAAGAACGCAGCGAAGACGAATTACCGTTTATCCCATCTGGCAGTGATGAACCTAAAGGTAAACGTTTTAAAGACAAACCTAAGTTTTTAAAGCAAAGCTACCCTTTATTATTTGCAAAGTACTGGCAATAAAATGAATACCAATTCGTATAACGGTAAGCGTCTAGCGAACCACACCTAGCATCGATGTTCTGATTATCTAAAAATACCTGCTCAATGATAAATTCGGAGCAGGTGATGAAAACTTACAGAACAAGCGCACAGTGGCAGCAGCTTTTGCTGCAACGCAGTACGTTTAGTGGTACTAATATTGAATTCTGCCAACACCATAATGTCGCTATTACGACTTATTATAAACAACGTGCTTTACTGGCAAAAGACCAGCCTAATTCCACCTTGCCAGTGCACACGCAGTGCCTTACATCATCACGTTTTGTCCAGGTAAAACAAACTACTGAAGTCTGCGCGCAAACTCGTCAAAATACGCTGCAGTTTGATACGCTAACCGGCCAACTCACGTTTCCTATCGATTTAGCGACGGCCGATATCGTTGCCATTATTAAAGGGCTAACGGTATGAGGATGTTCGTTGATGTACCCACCGTCTATTTATGTGCCGATGCCGTTGATTTTCGAAAATCAATTAATGGTCTGGCGGCGTTGGTGGAAGCAGAGCTTGAACTACCCGTGCTCAGTGGTGCGCTATTTGTGTTTTGTAATAAAGGCCGTGACAAACTCAAACTGCTTTACTGGGATAACACCGGTTTTGCACTGTGGTATAAGCGATTAGATAAGCATAAGTTCAAATGGCCCAAACTCATGTCACCCACCATGACCTTAAGCGAGCAGCAATTACACTGGTTATTATCGGGTTATGATGTGATTGGACACAGTAAAATTGATGTCGCAGGTAAGAAAATGCTTTAATATTTGCGATCGATTGATGATCATCAAAGTGAGTTCAGTTAGCACTGCAAAGCCTTTGATGATGCCTTAAAATAGGCGTCATGAAAAATGAACTCGCCCTTAAACAGCGCATTGCTGAACTTGAAAAACTGTTAGCGCAGAAGGATGCCCAGATTGCGGCATTGGAAGAGCGCTGGAGCTTGGCCCAACAAAAACAATTCGGCAAAAGTGCTGAAGGCTTTGCCGGGCAAGGCGAGTTATTCAATGAAGTGGAAGAAATTGTTGAGGAAGTTGAGGCAGAGCAACAATCCATTAGCTATACCCGTAAAAAGCCGGTGCGTAAGGCACTGCCAAAAGACTTACCTCGTGAGCAGGTTATTCACGACATCATCGACAAAACCTGTGATTGCTGTGGCGGTGAGCTACATAAAATGGGTGAAGATAAGTCAGAAAAGCTTGAGTTCATACCCGCTAAAATCAAAGTGATTGAGCATATTAGGCCTAAATACGCCTGCCGTCACTGTGATAAATCCTCAACTCAGACACAGATTAAACAAGCCTCAATGCCTGCCATGCCCATCAACAAAGGCATTGCAACCAGCAGTTTGCTCAGTCAGCTTATCACCAGTAAATACCAATACGGGTTACCGCTGTATCGCCAGGAAGCGATGTTTAAGCAATACGGTATTGAACTCAGTCGACAGA
>NZ_AUTL01000169.1:0-16619 GCF_000498015.1 Pseudoalteromonas sp. TAE79 | reverse complement strand
GGTATCCATAAAGTCGCGCACGTTAAGTATTGAACGGATATTCTCGGTGGTATAAAGCTCGCCACGCGGATTGAGCGCTTGCCCGCCGTTATCAATTACTTCACTTGCTAGCGGAATATCGCCCGTAATAACTAAATCGCCTTTTTCAACACGTTTTACTATTTCGTCGTCGGCTACATCAAATCCCGACGATACTTGAACGCGGCTTATGTATTTTGACGGCGGAATACGCATTGCGTGATTCGCTACTAAAATAGTCTCGATTTTCATACGCTCTGCAGCTCTAAAAAGTATTTCTTTTATAACAACAGGACACGCGTCTGCATCTACCCAAATTTTCATGCTATGGTCATTTTTATTGCTTTAGAATTAATATGATCCTATAGCAAATTTTTTTAATCGGCTAGCAAACTTTATATCCATCTATATTTAGATAATACGTACGATTTATGTAATTAAAAAAGGAGCTTACATGAAGGCTATTAAATACGGTTTACTTATTACAGGGTTATTTTTTCTTAGTGCCTGCACCAGCCCTCCTGAGGGAATAACACCCGTTAAAAACTTTGATATACAAAAATATAAAGGCAAATGGTTTGAAATAGCGCGTCTTAATCACTCATTCGAAGAAGGGATGGAGCAAGTTACCGCGACTTATTCAATTAACGACGACGGCACAGTAAAGGTCCTTAACAAAGGGTATTTAACGGATGATAAAAAATGGGATGACGCCGAAGGCTTAGCCAAGTTTGTTGAGGGCACCGACACAGGGCATTTTAAAGTCTCGTTTTTTGGTCCATTTTATGGCGCTTACGTGATTTTTGAACTTGACCAACCCGATTATCAATATGCATTTATAACCAGTTACAACAAAGATTACTTGTGGTTTTTGTCGCGTACACCAACGGTTAGCAAAGAGCTTAAAGAACATTTTTTAACTAAAGCTAAAGAGTTAGGCTTTGCTACCGATGAAATAATTTGGGTAAACCAAGAGACTATGTAAAGGGGGTTTACAGTTAGTTATATACGTTTTTAAAGTAGTAATAAAAGAGTAATTGAACTGTAAAGTAACTTAAATATATTATGGTTATATTGTGTGTACTTGCCGTGAGACAGCAAGTATTGGAAACACTGAATATCCCCTATTGTTGGCAAGCTATATAGCTTGCCATTTTTTTTGCCTAATCTATGAGAAAGTAACGGATCACGTTTTTACTAACTAAGGCTAGTTTAATGCTAAAAACAACCCACTTAGTACAACTAACACGCTATTTAAAACACTAAACCACTTCACGTAGCCTACTAAAAAATTATAAAAAACCATTATAATTAAGATACTTAGGCTCATAAAACCGCAAAATAGTAATGTACCATACCCACCTTGAGTAACTATACAAAGCACCAAGCTTAGTAAAATACTGATCCAAGCAGCTAATAGCAGCTTTTTACGTTGGGATTCTGTAGGGCGTTTTTTAAATACATCTTTAAAATGATTATACTTAGCCAGCGCAAAACAGTTAAAACTGAGCAGGCATAGGCTAAACCCAAGTAAATCAATCATGGTTTTTGCCTTTTAAGGTTATTAGATTGACTAGGGCTGATTATTTTTGAGTTGTTTTTAGCAGTACGTAATTTTTCGGTTTGCATAAAAAACAATATACTAAATAACAAAAACAGTGCATCAAAAGTAAATAAAGCCCACTGTTTGTGCATCAAATAGCTAATTAGATTACCGTTAGTTGTAAGTGCATTAATAACCGGTACGCTTAAACATGCAACAGCATTTATAGCTGCCATAACTCGCCATTGCAGTGTGTCGCGCTTTATAAGTGCTAAAAGAGCAACCGCTAGCCATGTTAAAAAGAACGCGAGTATTTCTTTATCGGCGCGCTCTGCGGTAGTTGGGCTAAGTAGTCTGTTAGCAATAAAAAATGCACACGTTGCCAGTGGAAGTCCCATTATAGTGGCTAGGTTTAACCCCTCAACTAGTTTTAAACCAAACGAAGGTTTAACGTTATTTTTAGTTCGCTCGCGAATTCGCTTAGCCCACATAATACAGCCAGAGCCAATCATTACACAGCCTGCAATACCGCCTAATACGTATAACCAACGCAGTAACCACGTAGCTAAACGCCCTGTATGCATTGAATTAAGTGATTCGTAAAGCGCTTTGCTGCTAGTTAGCTCGTCATCAGTTTTAGCGACCATTTGCCCTGTAGCACCACTAAATATTAAGCGTGGTGCTTGGTCACGCAGTGTTTTACCTGCGCTTACCAATACGGTAATTGTTGAAGCTGCCATATTTGGTTGGTTAACTTGTACGCGAGTAATATCTGCATGAGGCCACTTAGTATAAACCTGATCCAAAATGCTTTGAATCGGCACCATTGACGATTCGCCTTGGGCTTTATCGGTCATGGTGTTGCGAGGGGTTACATCGTTAAAAAAGCCACGCATGCCGTTATCGTAAGACGTTTGCGCAGGGTAGGGAAACAACATAAATATAAGTGTAATTATACCCGTGTAAGTAATCATTAAATGAAAAGGAAGGGCAAGCACAGAGCTTAAGTTATGGGCATCTAACCATGTACGGCTACCTTTGTTACGCCTAAAGCTAAACATATCTTTAAAAATACGCTTATGAATAACCACCCCCGATATAATGGCAATCAGCATAAAAAAGCTAGCAAAGCACACAATCCAGCGTGCGGTTATTGCATCCATGTAATGTAAATCATAGTGCAGCCGATAAAAAAAGTTACCGCCTTTAGTATCTACAAAGGGCTCAAGCTCTTGCATGGTATTAGGGTTTAGCTGTGTGTTTTCAAACCGGCTGCGGCGCTGACCTGGCTCTTTTGGTTTTGCATAACCATAAATTAAATAAGGAATGCGTGGCTCGGGTAATGTAATACGCCAGCTTGATGAGTGAGCTCCATGGTTAGCTAAGTAATCAAATCCGGTAATTATTTGTTGTTTTTGCGCTTCTATACGCTGTGTTTGGGCTTGCACATTATGAATGGCTGGTTGATTCCACAACGTTATTTCGTCTCTAAAAAAGCTAAGAGTCCCTGCAAAAAATATTAAATATAATAACCAACAAACGAGTAACCCTACCCAAGTGTGCAACCAAGTCATCGATCTGAAAAAGCTGTCTTTCATACCGAACCCTTCAGTAATGCAAGCAATCCAATGAACGCTCCTGTACTTAGTAAAATACTGATCCATGCTGTTTTTAATGATTTAACGCTAAAAGCATAAATAAATACAACGGCATAAATTAAAATGCTGATTGAAACACTAAACAGCACAGCGTCTTGTTTAGCTATTGGCAATACAAAACTTAATAACGCAGTGCTTGCAGAGGTAAAAGCATAGCCACCAATTATGGCAATAAAAAAACGTAAAAATACCAAAACTCGATAACTGCTTACGCTTTTTACTATAAGCGCAATCACGTTAACCTTATCGAATGGCGCACTGTGCAAAGGTGCCTGCATAGTTAATTAATCCCTTTATTTAAAGCTGAGGATAAAACAAAGGCGCTATTATATATGTTACAAATACAAAAGATAGTTATTCTCATTTGTGATATTTAATTTTTAAGTAAGTTATGCTTACTTAATTACTTAGTAAAATACTGATCTGATATTGTTTAATGATATTGCACTGGCTCTATGTAAAGCTTAAGGTTAATAAACTGAGTAAAAATAAAGAGTGAATAACGATGAGCGATCACGAAAAACTAAACTACGTTGAGTTTCCTGCATGCGACTTATCCGCAACTAAGGCCTTTTTTAGTCGTGTATTTAATTGGCAGTTTACTGACTACGGCCCAGAATACATGGCGTTTAGTGGCCAAGGGCTCGATGGTGGCTTTTTTAATGCGCCGCTTAAATCGCTAACTCAAAATGGTGCTGCGTTATTGGTTTTTTATAGTAACGACATTCACGCTACGTATAAAAAAGTACAACTCCATGGTGGCACAATATTAAAACCTATTTTTGAATTTCCGGGTGGTTGCCGGTTTCATTTTGCAGAGCCGAGCGGCAATGAATTTGCTGTATGGGCAGAGCAACACTAGGTTTTACAAGGCTTGTAGCGCGAATGAGCTTAAAGATCACGATTTTACTAACTAACGCTCGTTTTAATTAAAATAAACCGATTTTTTACCAACTCATTTATCCTAAATGGCCATTTAGGATAAATATTAAGCATTTAAGGCCAAATAAGCATGAATAGTCACCAATTAATAGAGCAAGTTAGTAAATGCGTGATCTGTGAACCTCATTTACCTTTAGGGGCTCGCCCTGTTATACAATTTAACCAAAACGCACGTATTTTAATTGCAGGGCAAGCACCTGGAATCAAAGTTCACGAAACAGGTGTGCCGTTTAACGATGCAAGCGGAAACCGCCTGCGAGAATGGCTTGGGCTAACACGTGATGAATTTTACGACGCTAATAATATAGCCATTTTACCTATGGGCTTTTGCTACCCGGGTAGGGGGAAGTCGGGTGATTTACCACCGAGAAAAGAATGTGCGCCTGCATGGCGCGAGCAATTATTGGCTGCACTACCAAATATTGAGCTGACAATAGTGCTTGGTAAATACGCGCAGGCGTATCATTTACCAGAGGCTAAAAAAATGCCACTTACGGAGTTAGTAAAATCGTGGCGTGAGTATTGGCCAAATTATTTAGTGCTTCCACATCCGAGTCCGCGTAATAATATATGGCTTAAAAAGAACCCATGGTTTGAACAAGATGTACTTCCAGAACTAGATAAGCACGTGGCTGCTATTTTAAATAAGTAATACTTCTAGTTATTGTAAAGGGGCGTTACAGTTAACTTAAAAATTAACACTCTAATTAAAAACAATAACAAACGAGGCTGTCTAATTTGAATGCATCTATATTAACCGAGGTAATACTTCCGCTCGCTCTTGCACTTATTATGTTTGGTATGGGTCTTGGGCTCACAACAACCGATTTTACTCGTTTATTTAAAAGCCCGCTTGGCATTGTCATTGGTTTAATAGGCCAACTTGTAGCAATGCCTTTATTAGCATTAGGGCTGTGTTATTTACTAAACCTACCAACGCCTATCGCTATTGGTTTAATGATATTAGCTGCTTGCCCCGGCGGTACTATGTCAAATGTAGTAAGCCAGCTTGCTAAAGCTAATTAAACATTGATAAACCCCCAGCTCAGCTGGGGTGACTCGCATAGGTTTGACCGTGACAACGGTAGGGGTATCTTCTTTGCTCGACCAAAAGTAAAGAGGAAATAACCTATGCGAGACTATAAGAGTTTGTCTCATACTCGTTGGGATTGTAAATACCATATTGTATTTATTCCCAAAAAGAGACAAAAGTTGATTTACGGAGCGATTAGGAAGCACTTAGGTGAGACGTTTCATGAATTAGCTAAAAGAAAAGGGGTAATAATCGAAGAAGGGCATTTAATGAAAGATCACGTTCATATGTGTTTGAGTATACCTCCAAAATTTGCAGTTTCTAATGTTGTCGGTTATTTGAAAGGAAAAAGCGCAATTTCGATAGCAAAAAACTTCCGAGGGCGACAACGAAATTTCAATGGGGAAAACTTTTGGGCTCGAGGTTATTTTGTATCGACAGTTGGTTTAGATGAAAATATGGTTATAGATTATATTCGAAACCAAGAAAAGGATGATGAACACCGAGATCAATTAAAGTTTCAAGTGTAGTACGCCTTGGGCGTTTTCTTTAGCCCTTTGAGGGCGTAATCAAATAAGCCTCCGGCTTTGCCGGAGGTCAGTTAACTTAGCGCTTTCGGTAAGTTTAACAGCTGCCTCTACCGCAATTAGTATAATAACCACACCGTTTATTATTGGCTTTGCTATGAGTCAGTTTGCCCCAGCAGACGATGCTACTTTCTCTATTTTAACTACTTCATTAGGGCTATTTTTTATTACCTTAGTGCCAGTTGCTATAGGCATTTGGTTACGTCACTTTAAAAGTGATTTTGCCATTAAAGCAGAGCCGTTTTTTAGACGCTTCTCGTTGTTTTTTATGCTTATGATGATTGCCGCACTAGTAATAAAAGAGCGCGATTTATTAGTTAGCTCATTTAACAACGTATTTTGGGCGTGCATAGCGCTTAATATTGGTTCAATGGTTGTTGGTTGGTTAATTGCTAAGTGTTCAAAATTAAATTTAACTGATTCGCTGACGCTTTCAATTGAGGTTGGAATTCAAAATGCATCGTTAGCTATTTTAATCGCTATTAGCTTTTTAAATAAACCAGAATACGCAGTTACCGGTGGCGTGTATGGCCTTGCCATGTTTATAGGACCACTGCTATTAATTGGCGGGTTAAAGCTTAAAAATAAACGTACCGCTAGGGCTGTTAACTAGGACTTTTAATTAGGGCATGTTGACCAAGTTACTTTAATTTATGGCTGCGGATAACGTAGCCTTAAACTCAAGTCTAAAAATACCACCAGTTAAATGTATGCTCTGCACTCATCGCGCCAACAAGTTGTAAGCTTATAAAACACTCTCAAGCTTGAATATTGCCCCAGGCGCTGAACTTGCTCGCGCAAGGAGCGAAGCTCCTAATTACTAAAGCGCATTTTAGGATGGGATAAGAGTGTAAGTAATACGGTAAAAAAGCAGTTAATTATTTAGTTACTAAAACAGCGCCTCAAATATGAGGCGCTATTTTAAAACTTACTATTTGGTTTGCATGTTTTTAGCGCGTTCTTCTGCATCTATTAATGCTTGCGATTTAGGCGCGCGTTTTTTCTCTTCTATTTTGGGCTTTTCAGCCGAGTCAGGATCCCAGCTTGAGTCTAACGATAAGTTAGCAAATGGATTGTTACTGTCTGCTTTTTTAGGCTCAATTACTGGCTCATCAACTAGCGGTGTTGTTTGTGCTTGCTCAGGTATCGCGTCTTCTTTTTTAGGCATCGGCTTTTCACCAGGTAATGGTGCATCTGGGTTAAATGTACGCACTTCTGGTTCTTTAAAGTCTTGCTCTGTTGTATATGTAGTCGATTGAGCGTCAGCTATTTGCTCTGGTGCGTGTAAATCTACAACAGGCTCACTCGCTGTTACTGGCTCAGGAGTACTAATAACCGGCTCTACAGTGTTATGTTCGGCTTCTATTGGCGCAGGTTCCATTACTTGCGCTGTATGGTGCTTACGTTGTTTTTTTACAGGCTTTGCATCTGGATCAAAGTCGCGTACTTCTGGCTCATTAAAGCTGCTGGCATTTTTAATACGCTCTAAGGTTGTTTTGGCGGCGGCTTCAAATTCGGCTGTATTAGGCTCTGGTTTTTGTTTTACTTCGTTAAATGTAGCGGTACTTGTTTGCTCTAAAGTATCTGCTGGCTCTATTTGTGCAGGCTCAATTTCTCTTGTTTGCGATGGTATAACTACGTTGTTTTGCTCATCTGAAATTTGCGGTGGTGTATGTTCAATATCAGCATTTTGTGCAGTGTTCGTAGGCTCTAAAGGCTCTTCATTTGCCTCTACGCTGCTCTCAACTGGTTTATTATCTTGAGTTACTTCGTTGATGACAACAGGCTCAATCTCTGGCTCTTTTGTTGTTTTAGTTTCAGGTTTCACTGGCGTAGCAATTTTTTCTGATTCAACTTCAGGTGGAGCCGCCATAGTAGGTTCTGCCATCGCTTTACTTTGTTTTGCACGGCGCAGGCGCACGACGACCATAGCGCCAATAAGTACCACTATAACAAGTATTAAAGTGGGTAAAAGTAACGAGCTTGGGCTTTGTGCTACAGGTTGCGGCGCAATTACAGGCGCTGGTTTAGTTAACACAGGTGCTGATTTTAAAGGTACAGGCTTTTCAGACGCAGGTTGAACGCTTTGCTCTGGCGTCGCCGGTTTTACTTGCTCTATCACAGTTTCGTTTTTTTGCTCTGTAACTACTTGCTCGGGTGCTGCTTTTTTTTGCTCTGCATCAATTGCTATTTCGTTACTGTTGGTATTTAGCTGATCGTTTATTTGTTGTTTTTGATCATTAGTTAAATTAAGTGTTTGCTCGTTGATGCTTTCTTTAACAGCTTCTTCAGTGGGTTTAATTACAGGGGCAGGTTCAACAATTTTAGGTTGTGGCTGAGTAATAATAGTCGGCTCAGGCTCTATTATTTGGGGCTTAGGTTGTGCTTGAATTTCTTTTGGCTTATTACAGTTATTTTTGTAATCACGCGCAGCTTTACGATATTTTTGACTCGCTTTATTATTACTATTTTGCTGCATTTCTTGTTTAATTAAAATGCACATAGCTTGGTTGTATGCAGCACTTTGCGCACTATAAAATAAGGCAAAGCAAAGGGTAAATCTAATTAGTTTTGATATCATGAAGTTATGCGCGCTTAAATATTAATAGTTTGATTTTAAGCGCAAAATTAAAAATTATCCAGAGTAATACAACTAATCAATAACCATAAGGCTGCGATATTCATCGTAAGCAAATTGGTCGGTCATACCGCTTATATAATCTTGGATTAATCTACAACGATAATAAAACTCGTATGCCGCAAAGTGATCGGGCTCTTCTTGCATCGCATCTATTGCGTGTTGGTAACTATTTAAGTGCTTTTTAGAGAGCTTTTTAACAAGTCGCGACTCTATTAATAAACGTGAATCGCCATTTAGTGCACGCTTAAAGTCATCCTTGTTTAGTAGCAGTAATGGTTTATAGCAATCGAGCAAACCATTAATTATGCGATACCCTTGTAGCTCTAATTTTTCGACTTCTTTGTTTGAAAATACATGCTCAAGCGCTACCTGCTTTAGTGTTTTAGTTACTGCATGTAGATGGCTTCTATCTTCTAAAAGCGCTTGGTTAAAATCGCCATGATAAATAGGTTCTATGTTCTCAATAAAGCGTTTTGCAGCATGTCCAACTAGCGGATGTAAAAGTGCTACGCGCAGGTATATAAAAAATTCGCTGTTAAAGTTATACGGTTGTGCTTTGGCGCGCTCATGTGCGTAGTCAACTGCTTTATCTACAAAAGTTTGGTGCTCTGTGTCGTCTATTGTTAGGTTTATGAGTGCTTTTTTATAATGACTTTTAAGCTGTGTACATAAGAATTCGGTGCTTATGATCCCTTTTTCAACAGCATCCTCTATATCGGCTANTACGAAATGTCGTCGGCGGCTTCCATTATATAACTTGCTGGATGGCGGCAATATTGCTCAATAGTGAGCTCTTTTTGTAGCGCTTCAACAAAGTTTTTTTCGCTGTAGTAGTAACCCACTTTCTTCATTAAGTAGTTTTTATTTTGCGGTATATCTTTTGTATCAAGACCTGCAGGTCGAGTGTATTTTAAAATACCAGCACTTTGGCTGTAAGTTAAATTAAGCGTTTGCAACGAATGAATTATACGTATGCCTTGAGCGTTGCCTTCAAAGTTACAAATATCAAGCGCAAGGTGTTTAAAAACAACACCTATACCGGTATTGGGCTCTTTGCAGCGCTCGGGTGTTACGCTTGCTAGGTTGTTATTAAACCAGTGGTTTATTGCAGCTTCGCCAAAATGTCCAAACGGTGGGTTGCCTATATCGTGCATTAGGCAGGCCATTTCTACTAAGCTTTCCAGGGGGCGTTCTAAGTCGGTTAAGCCGTAATCTTTTTGTTGTTGGTAGCTTAAATTTGCAAAAATACGTTGCACTATAAAACGACCAACCTGTTGTACCTCAAGCGAGTGAGTTAAGCGCGAACGAACAGCTGCGTTGCGTTCAAGCGGAAACACTTGGGTTTTTTGCTGAAGCCTGCGAATAGCGGCACTGTTAATAATCCGGCCACGGTCGCTTTCTAGCGCCATTTGTAAGTTAGAGGTTGTGCGATACATTCGTGCTGGCGTTATTTTTTTACTAAAATCTATGGTCATCTTTATACTTATCCTTTTTACAATTGATGACTGGCATAGTTTTTAGCACATAGTCATTTGTCTTTAATATACAGGGTTTAATCTATCAGTTTGTATCATAAAGTAACAACTTGCTTTAAAATAATTTTTTGAGTAATTGTTGTGCATTTATAGGTGTTTATAATGAAACAGTGGATTTTAAAGGCAGTATCAATTTGCCTAATGTTAGGAATGAACAGCGCATTTGCTGCAAAAGAGCAAACTGTGGTGCTTGTATCAATTGATGGCCTGCGTTGGGATTATATTGAAAAACACGGTGCGCCAAATTTAAAAGCAATGGCCGAGCGCGGTGTTCGCGCACAAAAACTAATACCTGTTTATCCAACTAAAACGTTTCCTAACCATATTTCTATTATTACGGGCTTACTGCCAGTCAACCATGGCATTGTTGATAATAGCTTTTGTGATAAAGCGCGTAAAAACGACTGTTACAGCATGGGCAAAGCATTGGGCGATAGCACTTGGGTGAAGGGGATTCCGCTTTGGAATTTAGCAAAAATGCAGGGACTTAAATCGGCTACTTATTTTTGGCCTGAGTCAGATGCGTTATTTAACGGCATGACACCAGATTACTTTTATCACTATTCTAAATACAGCGATTACCAAAGCCGTGTTGATCAAATTATTCAGTGGTTAAGTTTACCAAAAGCACAGCGCCCACGTTTTATTGCGAGTTACTTTTCGCTAGTTGATAGCATGGGTCATGAATTTGGACCAGACGCACCAAAAACGCGTGATGCAGTTAAACAGCTTGATGAATTAATGGGGCAATTACAAACTCGCTTAAGTAAATTAGAGCAAGAGGTAAACTTAGTTATTGTCTCGGATCATGGTATGGCGAGTATAGATCCAGATAAAAGTATTGATGTAACCACACTACCTAAAGATGAAAACTTTTTAGTTAAAAACACCGGTCCACGTTTACTCATATACACTCAACCCGATGCAATAAATGCTGATATAGCCGGCTATAAAGCTCGTTTACAAAAAGCAGCAAACGGTCGTTATACAGTATTAACTGACGAGCAGTTAGCAGCGTACCATTACAATAAAGGCACTCGTGTAGGTGATATTGTGGTGCAAACTACAGCGCCAGCGGTATTTACCAATGGTAAAAAACCAACCTATTTAGGGACTCACGGTTATGCATATACCGAGGATATGGCAGCATCATTTATTGCTGTAGGCCCTGCATTTAAACAAGGTGTAAGCCTTAAAGAAGTGAGTAACCTTGATATTTACCCAGTACTTGCAAAAGTGATGGGGCTTAAATTGTTAAATAAAGTAGATGGCAATGGTAAAACATTAATGCCAGCAATTAAGCAAAAAGTGGTTGTGCATTAGCTTAATTTATAAGAGCGCGTAAGCGCTCTGCAGGGAAGAACATGTTAATGGTTAAAAGTGACTTTTTGACGTTAATTACAATGAAAAATAAAAAGTGAATTTATTTCACCTTTTGTAAACCAATCGCTAATTGCAATGTAATTATTGGGCACGTATGTTGTGTGCTGCATAAATGCATTACGAGGAATTTATGAAGGTGTCTGATCAGTTGCTTAACCGAATTACAGCAGGACTTGTGGCGGTAATTATTGGTTTTTCGAGTTCTATTGCATTAATTTATCAGGTAGTAATAACCCTTGGTGGTACGCCCGATTTAGTAGCTAGTTGGATTTTAATGCTCGGTTTAGTGATGGGCACAACGTCAATTGGTTTATCGTACTATTACAAAGTACCTGTTTTAATTGCGTGGTCTACCACGGGAGCTGCATTACTTATTTCAAGTGCCCAAGGGTATAACTTAAATGAGGCTATTGGCGCGTTTATGCTCAGTGCATTGCTCGTGTTTTTGTCGGGGGTTACGGGCTGGTTTGAAAAAATAATGAACCGTATTCCAAGTGAGCTTGCATGCGCCATGTTGGCCGGCGTGCTTGTTACCTTTGGTATCGATGTGTTTAATTTTATGAACGACATGCCTTTAGTAATTGGCTTAATGGTTGTTATGTACTTTATTGGTAAACGCTTTTTTGCCCGCTTTGCTATGTTAAGCGTGCTTATTATAGGTGTATTACTCGCTTGGCAAATGGGTCATATTGATACCAGCGCACTGCACTGGAAAATGAGCGAATTTGCTTATATTGAACCCGCTTTCCACTTGCAAGCATGTATTAGTATAGGTTTACCACTTTATATAGTTACCATGACTTCGCAAAATTTACCGGGTATTGCGGTTTTAAAAGCACATAAATATAAAGCGCCTATATCTGCATCTCTTAATGTTACTGGCTTTGTAAATATGCTTAGCGCTCCTTTTGGAGCCTACTCTATTAATTTAGCCGCTATTACCGCAGCTATTTGTATGAGTGATGAGGCGGATAAAAATCATGATAAACGTTATTGGGCGAGTATAGCGGCTGGCGTATTTTATATTTTAATGGCGCTGTGCGCAGCTACATTAGTTGGCTTGGTGGCAAGTTTACCGCAGGCTCTTATTTTAGCTTTGGCGGGCATTGCGCTATTTGGCACCATTGCTAATAGTTTGCAGCAAGCCCTTAGTCGTACTGAATATACTGAGGCCGCAATAGTCACTTTTTTAGTAACTGCATCTAACTTAACATTACTTTCAGTGGGGTCGGCTTTTTGGGGGATTATAGCGGGTGTGCTAACGCTTATTATCACCAGGAAAGACTAAAAACTGTGAATATCTAAAGCGAAAATACTGCTCATATAGATGATTAAAATAGTTTAACCACGCTTATTAAAAAGGCTGCAATTGCAGCCTTTAGTTTTACAAACAGGGTTTACCTAATCATAAGTATGATGGCGAGTTACGCTAAACCGATTAAGTATATGATGGATAACATACACAACACATAAGCTTGAGATTATAGCCACAGATACCGAACTAAACCGGTACATTGCACTATAAACAAGATCTTGGCCTGGCCCGAGTGAATTTCCAAACAAAATACCAAATGTAGTCAACACACCAAAACCAATGCCAGGTATGCCTCCGCCTAAAATATGAAAGCGCGCAAAAACAAATGAAAGTATCCACAAAATAGCCATCGGAAAAAGTAAAAAATCAGAGTGACTATACAAAAATAGTTGCGATAGTAACGCTGCATTACAGCCTATAAGCGTTCCAATTGCTCGCTGCCAACCGGCCATACCTGCGGCTTTCCAGCACAACGAAAATAAAATAAGCACAGAAGCTGCCTGCGCAGATATTGAGTCTTGTAAATCAAGAACCTGAAAAACAACAAAAGAGAGCGTAGCCACGGTTGAGCATAACAATACCTCATGGCGAATACTTTCTTTTGCTTTAGCTGGCATTACTCGCCCGGGCCTTGCGGTTACATCAGGAAATAGGCCATGCATTAATGCTCCAATAATAACGGTTAAAAATATAGCCAAACCATTAGTTAAGATTAATGGATAAATACTGCTTCCTTGATCAACATAGCTGGAAAAATGTAGCTGAATAGAAAGACTGATCACGCCTAAAGCGCCAAATAAAAAGGCACTACCGCTACTCATTTTATGAAATAAAAAGCAGAAAACACCAAACACTAACAATGTCATAACGACTGGCAAGTGAGAAAACAATCCCTGCATTATCAGCACTATAAGTGCGCTAAATGCAGCAGATGCTATAAATTGATTTATAAGCCCACGACTTAACGTAGGTACCATGCCCAATATCAACATAGGATAAACGGTAAAAAATATACCATTGGGCCAGTTCATTAATTTACTAATGGTAAAGCCAAGGGTACACCCACCTGCAATGCGCAGTGCTTGGCGAAGGCCATTGGAGTCTAATTGTGGGCCTTGGCTAACAATTTGAGTCATAAAGCCTCCATTAATAAATGTAGTGTAACCAGCTAATAAACCTGATTTGTGCAGAGCCAAACCATTGCCCAATTGTTGATTCTGGTAATAATTGTACTGTTGCACGTGAGCCACTAGGCATGTTTGCTATTAAGTCTTGATGATTTATCAGCTTTAAGTGAATGCGTTGACGCTGTGCATCACGAACCCAGCGATTACTGGTTTCTGTTGTACTTAGTAAACCATTAGCACTAAGTTGACCACTGCTAACGCCTGCTTCAAATGTTTCAAGTATTGCGTCGTAAACTTCACCTGGACGGCTATCAAATACTACGCGCGCTTGTGTGCCTTGCTTCATATTTGAGAGTGACTTTTCTCTAAAGTCGGCAACTAAATCTGCCTTTTTAGCGACAATAGCTAATAACGGGCTGCCTGCAACTGCGTATGCGCCGTTTAATAATTGTAAGTTAGCAACTACGCCGTCACTTAATGCGCGCACTTTTGTGTAGGATAAATTTAGCTCAGCTTGCGCTAACTGGTTTGCAGCGTGGCGCATGGCTAAGTTTTTGTTACCTGAGTCACCTCTGGCTAAAACCGCTTCAGCTAACTGCGCTTCAAGGGCTGCAACATTTGCTTTACTCGCTTCAAAATTAGCACGAATGCTTTCAAGTTCTTGCTCCGATATAGACTTTTGCTTATAAAGCTTTTCGCCTCTGCTTTTTAATAGTTTTTGCTCATGCTGTTTAGCGTTTGCAGCACTTATTTGTGCCTCAAGCGCTTTAACATTGGTATCAAGGCGTTTATTTTGTAATTTGGCATCATCAAGGGCGAGTTGAGCTTGTTCTTTAGCTAAATTATATGGGCCTTCATCGATACTAAATAATATATCGCCTGCTTTAACTGATTGGTTATTACTAACTTGCACACTAGTGACTCGGCCACTAATTTGCGGTGATATTTGCACAACAGGGTGATAAACACGTGCTTGTGGTGTCACAGGCAAAACCATATCGGCCACTAAATAGTAAATAAATACTAAGATAAATCCTATGAGAGAAAACCTTACATAGCGTGCAAACTTTTGATCCGGTGTCATTTTTAGCCTTACTTATTAACTTGAATACATTTAAGGGCGTTTTGCTCCATTTTGATCAAACCAAATGCAATCGCATCTAGTTGCTCAACAGATAAACCGCTGTATAACTGATTTTTTATATCGGAAATAGTCTCTTGCAATGAATGTAAAATGGCATCACTTTGCTCAGTAAAATAGAGTCTTTTACTGCGCTTATCATGTTTGTCTACACGGCGAACAATTAACGATTGCTCCTCTAATTGCTTAAGTGTACGAGTCAGTGAGGGCATTTCTATCCCTAAGCTATTAGCAAGTTCAAGTTGTGTTAGTCCCTCACCACGCATACTAATATGCATTAGTGCAGTCCAGCGCGATTGAGTAAGTCCTAAAGGCTCAACCGCAATGGTTACCGCTTCGCGGCATAAGCGATGAACTCGGCCCATATTACCGATAACAGTTAAATCGAGTGTTTCGTGAAAAGGTTTGTGTGTAGGCATAGCCATCCCAACATAGTTAGCAAGCTAACTATTTTATCATTACTTAGCTTGCTAAGTAAATATGTGTAAGTGCGGGAAGTGGCAAAATATTTGCTAAACCTCACTTGTAAAAATGGTGAGGTTTAGCAGGAGTTTAAAAGTTAAGTAAATTAGCTGGGGAGTATTGATCGGTAAGTACTTTTGTATCTGCGGGCCAATCTTGGTCGTTTTTAGTAAATTGCATAAATTGGCTAATCGCTTTTATGTCTATACCGTATTTTACTAATTTAGGGGCGAGAGCATTTACACGCGTGTTAATTTGCGCTTCGCTCGGCATTGATTTAAGTCCCGCTAAAATAATACGATTACTACGATTTTCGCGACTTACATTTATAAAGTCGCCAAATACAGCGTGGTAAGTTGCCGACTCATGTTCATAAAGTTTACTACTTGAAAACGTATTTGCAGCTATAACACCGCCTTCGGCTAATACGCTTTGTACTTCTTCAAAAAACTCTTTAGTAAGCAAATGCTCCGGAATATAGTCGCCGTTAAATGCATCCAAAATAATCCAATCATACTTTTGCTTTTTAATAGCGGCACGTTTTATAAAAATACGGCCATCTTGCACGCTTGATGTCACTAAATCGTTTTCTATAAAGTTAAAGTAATCGCGTGCAACTTTAGTTACTGCGGGATCTATTTCAACATTATGAATTTTTGCAGTGGGGTATAGCTCATGAATAACATTAGAAAGCGTACCGCCACCTAGCCCTATAATAAGTACATTTTTAGGGTTATCGGCTACTAAAAGGCTCGCAAAAGTCAATTTTGTGTAATTAAAAACAAGTTTGTCGGGATTGTTTTTATACATACAGCTTTGGCTTGTTTGGCTACTTTTAGTATTAAATTTAAGGCAACGTAAGTCGCTCGTTTCTTCAACAATAATATTGCGATAAAGCGAGCGCTCTTCGTGGATAACTTTACTGCACGCAAAACCCGAAAATGCAATTAACGGCAGTAGTAAATATTTAAGCATGAGCAAGCTCCTTATTATTAGCCAAGGTATTAATTACAATCGCGACTAAACCCAGTGACCCAAGCGTTAGTGCAAAGGCGCTAATAATAGTATTTACGTCAAACGCGAGTACAAAGTAAAACGAGGTAATTATAGTACCCAGAGCACTGCCAAGCGTACTTACAAAGTATAAACGCCCAGCCACTTGGCCGCTTTTATCGCTATCGGTTACCAGTAAGCGCACAGAGTAGGGCGAGATCATGCCTAAAATAACGGTAGG
>NZ_AUTL01000168.1:0-27226 GCF_000498015.1 Pseudoalteromonas sp. TAE79 | reverse complement strand
CTATCTTCAATATGGGTAAATATAAATTCCATTATTGGCTGCGAAAATAATGTAATAGGCACCACCATAATGCTGGCTATTAAAAATATTAAACCATATTTGGTAAGTGATGCATTTTTAGTGCTGAGTTTACCGCCAAGTAAATACCCAAAAGATAAACTAAGCATAAATACTGTAATTATACTGCCCCAAATATGTACGCTACTACCAAAAAAAGGGGCGAGAATTCTCCCTCCTAAAAGTTCAATCCCCATAATGCAAAAACCGCTGCAAAAAGCTAAAAAGTAAATTAACGCGTTTGTTTTTATGCTCATGTAATTATCGTTATGTAACTTAAGTATAACACTATACTAACGTGATGCATACAAAGCTGCTAGAGCCTGTTGACCTAAGTTTAATTAAAAAGAAGTTTTGTTATAACGATTTGTTAGTTAGGGCGTGTTGATCTATTTAACACGCCCTCGCGATTTAACACTTAAGACGCTTTTTTATTTAAATTAATTTTTTCTTAAGTTTTCTTTAAGTTTCACTCGTTAAATTTAAACCCTGAAATATAAACAGGTTTAAATGAGCGAGCTTATGCAATTAGCCCACACTTCTACATCATTAGGTTTAACACAAAATAACAGTCAGTTTATTAGTGCTCGTATTGATGATGTGCATCGAAAAAATCTTGAAAATACAGTAAAAGAAGGTTTTTTAGTTGCGTATAACGCTAAGCTTACTTCGTTTATGCCACTACTTTGCCAATACGTTACCGAGCAAGGAAAATGCACCTTAGGGCTAAGGCAAGCAACTTCGCCATTGTTTATTGAGCAATATTTAGCATCACCCGTTGAAGATTTTTTAGATGAGAGTATTTCTCGTAATAAAATTTTTGAACTTGGTAATCTTTGCTCTACAAATCGAAGAGCAACACTTGCACATTTTATTATTGTTAACGAAGCTCTGCAAAGTGTGGGCGCAAAACATTTAGTGTTTTGTGCAACCAACAAAGTGCGTGCTTTATTGCGCTTACTTGGTGTTACGTGTACTGAAATTGCACTTGCGAGCAGTTTTGTAGTTGAGAACCCATTAAAGTGGGGCAGCTATTACGCCAACCAACCAACAGTATGCATTGTGAGCCTAGAGCAAGCTCACCAACAAGTACTAAATACCCCAATGCTTTATAGTTTGATGCAGCAAAACCACTCAAATATCAATTCTTTGGTAAATGCATTGGTGAACGTATGAATTACTATAATACACATTCAGTATCGCCATTAATTATTGCCCATAATAAAGAGCAAATACTTGAAATTAACGGTGATGAGTTTAACCAGCAAATACAAAAAGTAGTAAAAATACTACAAAGCTTTAACGGCAAATGTGTCGCTTATAAGCTCGATAATACGCCAGCTTGGCTTGTTATTGATGCCGCTACTGCAGTTTCTAACAAAGTGGCTGTGCCAATTGCTCACTTTTTTAGTGAACAACAAACTCAATATGTACTAGCTCAATGCGGCGTTAATTTACTTATTTGCGACACGCTAAACCCTTTACTTGGGGAGCCGACTGCATCGATTACTTTATTTGAGTTTTACACATTATATATTTACGAAATCGTTGTAGCTAAACCCGTCAGTTATTTTCCAGAAACTCAAAAAGTAACGTTTACATCAGGATCGACTGGGCAACCAAAAGGCGTGTGTTTATCTGCAAATAGCCAAATGCAGGTAGCTCAATCTCTGTGCGATAAGATTAATATTAAAAAGCCTGTTCATTTATGTTTATTGCCGCTTGCTGTATTGCTTGAAAATATAGCCGGTGTGTATGCACCCTTAAAAAGTGGCGGTACAGTGCATTTAATGCCGTTAAATGAATTAGGCTTTGTTGGAACTGTATTAAAACAACCCGCACAGCTTATAGCTGCTATTGATAAAGTTAAGCCAAATACGCTTATTTTAGTGCCTGAACTATTAGCATGCTTAGTTGCTTTTGCAGAAGATGGGTGGCAACCGCCTAGTTCGTTACAGTTTATTGCAGTAGGTGGTGCGCTTGTCAGCGAAATGCTATTAACCAAAGCGCGTAGCTTAAATTTACCGGTATACCAAGGTTATGGGCTTTCTGAGGCGGCATCTGTAGTTAGTTTAAATACGCCCACAAACGATAACCTTCACAGTGCAGGCTCAGTGTTACCTCATATTCAAACCAAAATTGAAAATGGCCAGCTTTTTATAAAAGGCGATTTGTTTTTAGGCTACTTAAATCATCAACCTCACGACAAAAACCAGTGGTATGCAACTGGCGACTTGGTCGAACAGCATCAAAATACCTTATTTATTAAAGGCCGATTAAAAAATCTAATTATTACCAGCATGGGGCGCAATATCAGTGCCGAGTGGCCTGAATCACTATTACTCAGTCAAAGCGGTATTTTACAAGCGGTTGTGTTTGGTGAGGGGCGACCTTTTCTCAGTGCCATTATTTACGCCGATACAAAGCTAAGTAACCCAGTGTTAGCGCAGTACATTAGCGAAATTAATAAACAACTACCCGACTATGCTCGAATTCAAAAGTGGCATCGTTTAGCCGCCCCATTAAGTGTGCAACAAGGATTATTAACAACAAATAATCGCCCAAAACGAGATGCCATAAGTAAGCAGTACCATGCTGTGTTTGAGCAATTTTACCGACTTGGAGAAGTAATTAATGAGTGATTTTTTTAACACCCTTAAAGAGCAAACTAAACAAGAGCAAAACTATCTGCTTGCAGCGCCTATTATTCAGCGTGTTTTTAAAGGCGAAGCATCACTTGAAGAATACGCCTCGTTTTTAGCACAAGCGTATCACCATGTTAAGCACACCGTGCCATTAATGATGTCGGTTGGTGCACGATTAACCGACAATCAAGAATGGCTGCGCGAAGCCGTAGCAGAATATATTGAAGAAGAGATTGGTCATCAAGAGTGGGTACTTAATGACATTGCAGCCTGTGGTTTTGACAAAGAAACAGTACGGAGTAGTCAGCCGCAATTTGCAACCGAAATGATGGTGTCGTATGCGTACGACTCCATTGCACGTAAAAATCCGTTGAGCTTTTTTGGCATGGTGCATGTGCTTGAAGGCACTTCTATAGCGCTTGCTGATGGCGCGGCTTCAAACATTGCAAGTGCTGTGGGCTTACCTAAAAAAGCATTTAGTTATTTAACCTCTCACGGCGCACTTGATATAGAGCATGTAAAGTTTTTTGAAAACCTAATGAACCAAATAACAGATGAGGCGGATCAACAAGCCATACTTTATGGTGCAAAGCGCTTTTATCGTTTATACGGCGATATATTTCGTGGGCTCGATGACGAACCGTTTTTTAAAGCAAGTGCACAAGGCAAATTGGCATGAGTAGCTCTTTATGTGTGCTCACTGGCGCAACAGGCGGAATAGGGCAAGCGATTGCTAAAGCCCTATATGCAAAAGGGTGGAAGTTACTACTTGTAGGGCGAAATACCCAAGCCCTTGAAAAACTGAGCCGTGCATGCCCAGACAGTGAAATATTTACGGGCGATTTAACCGACGATACAACACGTATTAACCTAGCAATAAAAGCCAAGCAACTCGGCGGCGTTAAATTACTTATTAATAACGCCGGTATAAATGCAATGCAAAGCCTTGAGCACACAAGTAATGAGCAAATAGATAATATGCTCATTACTAATTTGTCGGTGCCTATTAAATTATGCCAGCTATTTTTAGGGCAGTTAGCGTATACCAAAGGCACCATTGTTAACGTGGGATCATCGTTTGGCAGTATTGGCTACCCGTTTCAAACGCTTTATTGCGCCAGTAAATTTGGTTTACGTGGCTTTACAGAAGCGTTATCACGTGAGTTGAATGGTTCAGGCGTTAAAGTGACCTATTTAGCACCAAGAGCAACAGATACATCTATTAATAGCAGTAAAGCGCGGGCAATGAATAAAGAGCTCGGTAATAAAATGGACTCGCCAGAATTAGTTGCTCAAGAGTTATTAGCACTTATAAGTTCAAACCAAACAAGGCGCTTTATTGGTTTTCCTGAAAAATTATTTGCACGCATAAATGGCGTATTCCCAAACGTTGTTGATAACGCTATTGCAAAGCAACTACCTAAAATTAAACGTTTTTTAAGTTAACAAACACACAAGGGCAAAATTATGTATAAATTTACACTCGCATTTTATTTAATACTAACCTCTGTATTTGCAACTACAGTACACGCAGATGAAGCGCAAGACTTAATCGATATTCAACAAAAGTGGGCAATTGCTAATTACGAACTTGAAGACGATGCGCAAATAGACGCGTTTACGCAACTAAGTGAGCAAAGCGCATTATTTGTTAAAAACTATCCAAGCTCGGCGCAAACACATATTTGGAATGGCATTGTGTTAGCTAGTTTTGCTGGCGCAAAAGGGGGCTTGGGCGCACTTGGTTTAGCAAAAGAAGCAAAAGCGTCACTCGAAAATGCACTCTCGATTGATGGCACTGCACTCAATGGCTCCGCTTACGCAAGCCTTGCAACGCTTTATAGCAAAGTACCTGGCTGGCCAATTGGTTTTGGTGATGATGACAAAGCTGAAAAATTATTTAAACAAGCGCTCGCTTTTAATCTCGAAGGCATTGATACTAATTACTTATACGGTGAATACTTGTATGATGAAGGCGATTATAAACAAGCTAAAGCGCGACTACTTGTAGCACAAGCTGCTGGGATTCGTGATACTCGGGCAAAAGCAGATAAATATCGTCAACAAGCAATAAGTCAGCTATTGGCAAAAGTAGATAAAAAATTAAAAAGATAAACAGATAATGCATTTATTACTCGTTGAGGACGATCATTTAGTGGCGCAAGGGCTTATTCGCTCTTTGCGCCAAGAGGGCTACAGCGTAGAGCACAGTGGCACAGTAAAGCACGCCTTAGAGTGCCTTTCTAGTGGTGAGATTGAGCTTGTTATTCTCGATTTAGGATTGCCTGATGGCGACGGCTCGCAAGTTTTAAAGCATATTAAAGCGCAAAAAAAAGTAATACCGGTGGTTATTTTAACTGCTCGCGGCAGTATTGATGACAAAGTCCAAGGGCTCGATATGGGGGCAGATGATTACCTTGCAAAGCCGTTTGACCCCGCTGAGCTATTTGCTCGATTACGTGTAGCAAGCCGGCGCATTAACCAAACTCAGTCAAGCTTATTGCGCTGTGGTGATGTAGTAATGGATACCTCTGCTCATACAGTTAAACTAAGTGGGCAGTCACTTACACTACCTCGAAAAGAATACATGCTTTTAAAAGCGCTAATGGAAAATCAGGGAAGGGTACAGTCAAAACAACAACTCGAAAACAAACTTTACCAATGGGGTGAAGAAGTTGGCTCTAATGCCATAGAGGTGCATATTCATCATCTTCGTAAAAAATTCCCTAGCGATTTTATTAAAACCTTACGTGGCATTGGCTACGTGGTTGGTAAGCGTTAGGGTGTGTTTATCTTTCGAGGTTGAAAATGTCTATTCGTAAACGTCTGACCTTAATTTTACTTTCAATGATGGTGCTTACTTGCTTTTTAGCATTAGTAAAAGGCTATCAAAAAAGCATGCGCCACGGCGAAAACTTGCTTGATAATGAACTTAAAATAGTGGCTGGCGTTTTAATTGAGCAACCATTAGCACTAAGCACAAATGCAGTACAGGTAAGCAATAATAGTGCTCAGTTGTTGTATCAAATCTGGCAAAACAATAGTTTACTTAGCGGCTCATCGAGTTTAACGAATAACCAAATTAGTTTTAGCGAGGGCTTTCAAACTGCCAATGTAGCAGGGCAGCGTATGCGAGTGTTTGTGATGAGAAAAAATACTCGTAAAGTCATCGTTGCTGAGCCTATGTCAAAGCGGTTTGAATTAGCTGAAGCCGTTATTTTATCTGCAATGTTACCTATGCTATGGGCAGTCCCTCTGCTTGCTATTTTTATTAGCTTTTTCGTTAAATACGCATTAGCCCCTCTTACTCGATTATCTAAGCAGTTGGCGTCTCGCCAAGCGAACGACTTTACGCCAATTAACTGGCAAGTAACCGACGAGGAAATTAAACCGGTTATTAATCGTTTAAACGACTTATTTAAACGCGTAGAAACTGCCTACTTACGGGAGCGCTTTTTTGCCTCAGATGCAGCTCACGAATTACGTACCCCGCTTAGTAGTTTAAAAATTAATGTACATAATTTGGCTAATAAACAAAGTAATCTGCAAGACCATCAAGAATTACAAGCTATGTCGCAAGGCATTAATCGCTTAAGTAATATTGTTGAGCAAATGCTAATTTTAGGACGCACTCAGCCTGAACAATGGCAGAGGCAATTTAGCGAACAATCATCGCTAACGATTACTCAGCAAGTCGTATCGGAGCAATACGACAAAATAGATGAAAAAAACCAAACCATTAGTCTTGAAGGCGATGATTTTGTAATTAATGGTGATGAGTTTACATTAACCACACTCATCGCTAATTTACTTAGCAACGCCATAAAGTACACACCCAAAAATGGTCAGATTATAATTAAATTAGTACCAAGTAATGACGGCTTTAGTTGGCAAATTGATGATTCTGGTGCGGGTATGACTGAAGAACAAAAAGAGCGAATATTCAATCGTTTTTATCGAGTAGGAGGTGATCAGCATCCATCAGGCGAGCAAGGTGCTGGTTTAGGTATGGCGATTGTACAACATATAATTGCTATTTATGGCGCAAGTATTCATTTAGCGAATAGCCCTTTAGGTGGGCTAACCGTTAAGGTTACTTTTACAGGAGTAAAAAGTGACTAAACGTTTATTTAATCGGTGCCTTTGTTGTTTGCTATTTTTGTCGTTTAACGCGGCGAGTAAAGAGTACCTTATTATTTTAAAAGATCATTTGTTTTATCCCTCGCAAATTACCATTCCCGCGAATAAAAAAGTAAAACTATTGATAGAAAACCAAGACAGCACACCAGAAGAGTTTGATAGCTTTGATCTAAACAGAGAAAAAGTACTCTACCCAAACCGTAAAAGCATTATTTATATAGGGCCGCTTAGTAAAGGGTATTACGAATTTTTTGGTGAGTTTTCGCCCAATACAGCAAGGGGCGTTGTAATAGTTGGTGATGAGGAGGCGAAGCATGCTAATAACTAGTTTAGTCATGAGCCTTAATCAATTACTACCTGTGGCTATTTTATTAGTGCTACTACAAGTAGTTAAAAAACAGAGCTCTTTAAAAATAGGGTCTGCTTTATTAATTGGCGCGCTCATGTCGTTTTTGTACATGCAAAGTGCGTCGTGGGTGAGCCAGTGGTTTGAACACCAAGGGTTAGAGTACTCACAAATAGGGCTATGTATCACTATATTTATTGCTGTATTGGTATTTGCACTAAAGCAAAAGTCAGCGGCATTTTATATCGCAGTTATAAGCACAATAACGCTCTATTTAAGCCATTATATTATTTACCTCACCAGTTTTTGGCAAAATAATGATGCAGGGCAAAGCTTATTTATTGGCACTTTATTAGGTGTTGGAATTTGTTTAAGTTTTAGCGTATTGCTGTACTTTTTAATAAATGCAATTAAGCACCGTTTTGGTATGTATCCGCTTTTTACTTTGCTTGCTTTTAACAGCGCGGCTAAGTTATTAGTTGCACTGGATTTGGCAAGTCAAATAGATTTAATTACAAACACCTCAACAGTGTGGGATTTACGTGATTTGCTAAACGAAAACTCTGAGCTAGGCCGCGTATTGCGTGCTCTTGTTGGTTACGAGGCCACTCCTGATTTAATGAGTGTACTTATATATAGTACAAGCAGCGTATTATTTTTATTACTTTGTTACGTAATTCCAGCTTCAATAACTAAGGAACGTGTATGAAAGCACTCAACCTATATTTAGCGCTTAGTTTTACCGCTCTTTGTTTGTTGGTATTCTCAATCCAAGCAAAGTCCGATGGTATTGTTGTTGATAAGGTATATCACCCCTATGTTTTGCCTTTTGAGCGTGAGTTTGAGTGGCGATTAGTGTCGCACCAAACAGATAGTGGCAACATACTAGCGCAGCGTTTGGGTGGTGGTGGAGCTATTAACGATACAATGGCACTAGAAGGCTACTTAGTTGGTGAGCGAGATGACAACGGCGACTTTGGTTTAGAAGCTTATGAGCTTGAACTACGCTGGCAATTAATTGAGCAAGGTAAATTATGGGCTGATTGGGGGGCATTATTTGAGCTTGAAAAAAAACATAATGAAGATGTGTATGAAGCAACTTCGGGTTTTGTGATCGAAAAAGAGTTTGGCAAAACAAGCTTAACTATGAATGCTTTTTTGGTTTACGAGTGGGGGCAGGATATACAAAATGAATGGGAAAGCGAGTTTAGAGCGCAATATCGCTATCGCTATCGTTCTGCTTTTCAGCCATCTATTGAGGTGTACGTAGGTGAAGACTTTGTTGGCATAGGGCCTGGGTTTATAGGTTTGCAGCGTTTTGATGGACAAAAGCAGTTAAAATGGGAAGCGGGTTTTATCACTGAGATAAGCCAATCAGAAAAAAATCATAGTTTTAGGCTCGCATTAGAATTTGAATTTTAATAACCAAGGAAAGCGGTTTTGGTTGTTTATCACTCTGATTATCACGGCAAGATCATTATAAATTGAACTTATAGAGCAAGTAGTGATCAGATCAAGGCATAATAATTACTTGGTCGCATAAATATGAGCACTACTTTTCTGAAACATTTTAATTCAATTACAGATCCTCGCATTGAACGTTGTAAAAAGCATGAACTTATCGATATTCTTCTCCTTGCTATTAGCGCTGTGCTCTCTGGTGCAGAAGGATGGGAAGATATTGAAGACTTTGGGCACCTAAAACTTGATTGGTTAAAAAAATACGGTACGTTCAACGCAGGAATTCCAAAACATGACACGATTGCTCGCGTCATGTGTCGGTTAAAAGCAAATGAAATAGAAAGGGCATTTCAATCTTGGATATCATCACTGATTGAAACTACAGGTGCAGATATCATCGCTATCGATGGCAAAACCGCACGGCGTTCATTTACCACAAAAGACAGAAAAAGTGCCTTACACACGGTCAGTGCATGGAGTTGCCAACACCAGTTAGTGCTTGGGCAGACGGCTGTTGATAATAAAACAAATGAAATCACCGCAATACCAGAATTACTCACCCTGCTCGATATTGAAAACAGTATCATTACGTTAGATGCGATGGGATGCCAACAAGAAATAGCAAAACAAATCATCCAACAAAAAGCAGATTATATTCTTGCACTTAAAGGTAATCATTCAGGCATGCAAAAGGAACTAGAAGCGTGGTGGCACAAGTGCGAGCGTGAAAGGTTAACTAAGCATAATTGTGATGAACATACCGAAATAAGCTCAGGACATGGGCGTGTTGAAACACGTACATGCCAGCAGTTACTTATAGATAAAAGCTGGCTAGGCAAGGATTATCGTTGGCCTGGCTTAACGAGTATTATTAAGGTCAGGGCTGAAGTTCATGATAAGTCGGCAGGGTCGGATACCACTGAAACACGCTGGTATATAAGTTCATTAGACTTAAATGCAGCGCAAGCACTCAATGCAGTACGCAGTCACTGGCAGGTTGAAAGCATGCATTGGATGCTTGATATGAACTTCAGAGAAGATGAATCGAGAATACGCAAACTTCAAGGGCCATTAATGTTTAATGTAATGCGAAAGATAGCCATGGCGCTTTTTAAACAAGATGCATCTAAGTCAGCAAGTATGGCGAGGAAAAAGAAAATGGCAGGGCTAGACGATGATTACCGCTCAACCCTGCTAGAGTCTGGGATTAAAATGCGCTAGCCGTGGCCAAGACAAACTGACGCTGTTAATTGACCGCCATGCTTATATTGAACATATCGACAGACAAATTAATCATGCTAACCAAGAAGATCTCAAATGCGCACTCCTGTTTATCGACCTTGATGGCTTTAAACAAGTAAACGACTCATTTGGTCATAGTTTTGGTGATGAAATATTAGTTCAAGTTGCTACTCGCCTTGCCAATGTTCTACGCCACCATAAATTAAGTAATATAAATAGTGCTAACCAATTAGAACAAAACTTATCGAGGTTGGGAGGAGATGAATTTTCCATTTTTATAGAGTTACTTGATGATAGCGACAGAGTTGTTGAAATTGCTAAACACGTGCTTAGTGAGCTTGAAAAAGACTTTGTGCTAGGTAACAAAATAGTAAAAATTAGTGCCAGCATTGGTATTGCGGCTTATCCAGAAAGTGCATCAACGCCGCAGGCTCTTTTGCAATTAGCTGACGTGGCTATGTATAGGGCTAAAAGCGATGGTAAGGGGATATTTAAAGTTTACTCACCAGAAATGGGTAACAAAATGCGCCGTTACCATTATTTACTCGAAGAGCTACGCATAGCAGTCGCTTGTAAAGATTTGTACTTATCTTTTCAGCCAATTGTGCATGTTGAAGATTGTATGATTGATTACTTCGAAGCGCTTACACGCTGGGACCACCCAGTTGAGGGTATGATCCCCCCTTCAGAGTTTATACCAATAGCAGAGGAGTCTAATTTAATATTAGAGCTTGGCGATTGGATTATGCTTGAATCGTGTCGGCAAATGGCTGCTTGGCACAATGCAGGTATGCGCAAAGTAAAAATATCTGTTAACGTTTCGGGCATTCAACTAAAGCATCGTGATGTTTATGATTGGGTAATGAAAAAACTTAAAAAAACCGGCTTACCCGCTACGTCCTTAATGCTGGAAATTACCGAATCAACTTTCATTAAAGCCAGTCCAAGAATTATTAAAGAGCTAAGTAGGCTAAGAGAAGAGGGTATCACTATTGCTATTGATGACTTTGGTACAGGTTTTAGTTCTTTAAGTACATTAGCGGATTTACCAATAGATGTTATTAAAATTGATCGCTCGTTTATAGCACAAGCCAATAAAAGCCAAAAATATAACGATATATTAAATACAATTAGTGATCTTGGGAAAAAGCTAGGTCTTAAAATTGTTGCAGAAGGCGTTGAAGAAATAGGGCAGTTTGAACTCGTTAAAAAAATGGGTGTGAGCTCTGTTCAGGGATATTTAGTTAGCCGCCCTGAGTCATCGGTTAATGTAGGTAATAAAGTATTACGCAATAACACCAGTAACCTTTCAGCATCGGGTACAAGTGCTTGGGATATTGTTAGTTAGTTACACATAAAAATGCCACTCGAAATAGAGTGGCATTCTTTGTGCAATCAGTAATTATTGTATTAAAAATCAAATGTGCGTGAAATAGCAAGTACAATACGCTCATCAGACGCATCATTATCTAAGCTTGTGTTTTCAGCGGCCACTTCAATACCAAAACCTTCGTAGCTTGTTTGGTATGCTAAGCGGTAGTGGTGGTATGATTTATCACCCTTGTTCTCATCCCACTCAAACTTATCACCATCAAGTGAGTTTGAAATATCAAAGCTGGCACGTAGTGCATGGTTTGGAGCCAGCTCATACGTGTGAGCAATCATCGAAATAACATGCCCTGTATCGTAACCAAAGTAGTCCCAGCTGTACCAAAAGTTAAGTTCAGTTTGGCCGTACTCACTTGCATAACCAAACTTAGTGTAAGCCTCAGCGTAGTTACCATCGCTGTTATTACCTTGATAAGTGTAATAAGCAATACCGTAATCAACACTAAATTGCTCATCAAGTTGTACATACTTACCAATGTAAGCATCAAGTTCAAAATCGGTATCGTCACCAAAATCTACATTTGAAGCCCATGCACCTGCATATACACCGCTTTCAAAGGCATAGTCTAAGCTACCTTGAATTGCAGGGTTGCTATCTGTTTGGCTTACACCATTAAAAGTGTAGTCAGACGCTGCAGTGATTGTTGTTGACCAATCAGCTGCTGCAGTGGTTGATAAAAGTGCTAATGGTAGTGCTACTACAAGTTGTTTTAGTTTGTTATTCATTATTAATCCCTAGTGTACTGTGTCTATTTTTGTGTAATCAATTTCGTTTGCTTTTGGTGAGCTGTCTATGTTTGTAACTGTTTTAAACTTGCTGTATCCGATAAAACCAGCACAGATAAAGAACAATCCAATAACTAATGCGCCTACCCACTGAATTTGTAAAAATTCTAATTTAAACAATAGTGTAAGTAGTGATAGAGCAACAATGTTTCCGACTATGTATTTCATTTTACCAAAACGCTTTACAGTAAAGTTTAGGTTATCTGTATATAAACGCACTAACGAATCGAGTGAGTTAATTACAAATACAATACCTACAAATACCATTGCAAAGTTTTTAATGCCTTGTGTTGGAATGCCCGCTTCATGGTAGTGATAAAGTACGCTAAACCAAATCGCAATCGGAATTGATGGAAATATTAACATTGCACCTAATACTTGGTATGTTTTAAGTCCACCAACAAAGCGTGATGTAAATTGACCAATCATTATGCTCCACGCAAACCACCAGAATAAGTAGAACTCATGGTAATCATTAAGCGGTAAAACAAATTCATTAATGTTTGCAAAGTAAGTACCAATAGAGCCTAAGTTATCTGTAAATGCTGACATTTGACTATCACCAATCACAAATGCGCCAGCCCACATAAAGGCGATTAAAGCTAAAAATAACCACGTAGTAGAAATACTTAAAATACGTACATATTTAATATCAGTACTTGAGTACACAGCAAAACAGATAGCCGCAAACACAATTAAGTAAAATTCAGAAACTATACTTGTTCCATCACCTAGTCCGGGTAAATACCACGGTAGGTTTGTAAGCAGCAAATAAGCGGTAAATGCACATGTACCAATAATTACAACGTTATTGATAAATTTAACCCAAGGAATTTCGAAAAATTTCACTTTAGGTTCTATTACACAGAAATAAAAGCACGTAAGAAAGTAAAATCCCCAGATCAAAAATCCCCAGTAGCCAAACTCAATAGCCAGTGGATTTGCAAACGCGTATTCTGGGCTTGCTTTTATGTCTGCATAACCTGCAAACTCAGTTAAAGGAAACATGATAAGGCCAACATCTAGGCCAGAAGTAAATAGTATTGCTATAAACGTAAAGGTTCGAACTGGTGTTACACCTACTACGCGAACATTACCCCATTTAATTAAAATAGTGATAATGGCAAGTAAGGTAAAAATGATCCCTGCATTAAGCCAAATAGTCATTGTTACCCTCCAGTAATGAATAAAAATAATTCATAAGCACTCCGTATTTTATTGTTTTATTCTCGCATTAACACAACGTAACCTATTTACATCGTGTGCCACTGCAAGGCACGCATTGGCTTAGCCCGACGAGACTAAACCTAAGCATGTGGCTAAAGTTAGATCTCCGTACTACGTTGTGTTTCTTGCCAGTTTGTTGTTATGGCAACATTCACATCCGATTTCTGTAATGGGTCTTTACCTAAAATTATGTCAGCTGCTTTTTCGGCAACCATAATAGTAGGTGCATTTAAGTTTCCATTAGGAACTGTTGGGAATATAGATGAGTCAACAACACGTAGTCCTTCAATACCATGTACTTGCGTATTTGAATTAACAACGGCCATATCATCTTCACCCATTTTGCATGAGCAAGAAGGGTGGTAGGCACTTTCTACGGCTTGGCGTACAAAGGCATCTATTTCTTCATCTGTTTGAATATGTTTACCAGGTTGAATTTCTTCATCGCGATATTCATCAAAGGCACTTTGTTCGATTATGTCGCGTGTTAAGCGAACGCACGCTCTAAAGCCTTCAATATCGTCTTGATGCTCAAGGTAATTAAATAAAATTGTTGGTGGTTGCTCAGGATTTGCAGAAGCAATAGTCACACTACCACGGCTTTTTGGTTTGTTATGACCAACATGTACCTGAAAACCATGACCTGCAAATGCACTTCTACCATCGTAACGCATAGCCGCTGGTAAAAAGTGATACTGAATATCTGGCCATTCAACACCTGGTTTTGAGCGAATAAACGCGCACGATTCAAAATGATTCGTTGCACCTAAACCCGAACGCGTTAATAACCAGCGCGCGCCAATCAAACCTTTTGAAACAATGCCTAGCTTGCCGTTAAGCGTGATAGGTTGCTTACACTTGTATTGAAAGTAAAACTCAAGATGATCTTGTAAGTTTTGACCAACACCAGGTAGATGATGTTGTACTTCAACGCCTGCTTTTTCAAGCGCTTGTGTGTCACCAATACCAGAGAGTTGTAAAATATGTGGAGAGCCGATTGGGCCTGCACTTAATACAACGTCTTTTTCAGCATGTGCAGTTTTAACGTCGCCATTTACTTTGTATTCGATGCCAGTAGCTTTCTTGCCATCTAAAATCACGCGTTGTGCTAGTGCACCTGTAATAATCGTTAAATTACTACGCGATTTAACAGGGTCTAAATACTCACGAGAAGCAGAGCTGCGCACGCCGTCTTTTACGGTCATGTGCATTGGGCCAAAACCCTCTTGCTGCGACGCATTATAATCATCTGTAGAAGCGTAACCGGCTTGTACACCTGCTTTGATAAAGGTGCGGTAAAGCGGGTTTTTCATTTCGTTGCCGTTATTAACGCCAAGCGGGCCTTTGCCACCACGGTAAGTATTTTCACCAAGGTAAAAGCTTTCTGCCTTTTGAAAATACGGTAAACACGATTGGTAATCCCAGCCGTTTGCACCGTGTTGCTGCCATTCGTCAAAATCTTTAGCGTGGCCACGCACATACACCATGCCATTAATAGATGACGAGCCGCCTAATACTTTGCCTCGTGGGCAATGCATTTCACGGTTATCTAAATGAGGCTCAGGCTGCGTATGAAACTGCCATGCGTATTTGTCACTATTCATAGGAATAGATAACGCGGTTGGCATTTTTATAAAGATACTTTTATCGCTACCGCCAGTTTCAAGTAGTAACACGCGGTTACTTGAATCTTCAGATAAACGATTGGCTAAAACACAACCCGCCGAACCCGCGCCAACAATAATATAGTCGTAATGATTACTCATAGTAGGGCGCCTTAAAATGGGCTTTCTATGTCGGCCATACCAACATAAATAGACTTAGTTTGCGTGTATTGATCAAGCGTTTGTATACCATTTTCACGGCCAATACCCGATTGCTTATAACCGCCAACTGGCATTTCAGCCGGTGAGTTACCGTATGCATTAATCCAACAAATACCGGCTTGTAACTTATGAATTACGCGGTGAGCACGTTTAATATCACTCGTAAATACGCCAGCAGCTAAGCCTAGGTGTGTACCGTTAGCGCGTGCAATCACATCGTCTTCGTCGTCAAAAACAAGCACGCTCATTACTGGGCCAAATATTTCTTCTTTAACGATAGTCATGTCGTCATTACAATCAATAAACACAGTCGGTGCTACAAAATAGCCATTAGGTGCAGATTCTGGTGAAAGCGTTGTACCACCAGTTAAAAGCGTTGCACCTTCTTCTATGCCTTTATTAACGTAGCTCATTACTAGTTCTTGATGCTTTTTAGAAATAAGTGCGCCAAAGTTTGTATTTAAATCTTGTGGGTCGCCAGCAATAATGTTTTTCTCAGTGCGCGCTTTAAGCTCATCAATAAATTGCTGATATACATTTTTATGAACGTAAATACGTGTACAGTTAGTACAAATTTCGCCTTGCGTATAAAAATTACCTAACATGGCCGCGCTAACTGCTTGCTCAATGTTGGCGTCATCGAATACTAATAGTGGAGATTTCCCACCAAGTTCCATCGTGACATCTTTTAAAGTACCGGCAGCACTTGCTACTACTTTTTTACCTGTGCCTACTTCACCCGTGAACGATACTTTGTCAATCTCGCTATGCTGCGTTAGCCACTGGCCTACATCGCCCGCGCCTTGAACCACATTAAACACACCTGCAGGTACGCCAGCTTCAACAAATACTTCTGCAAGTTTAAGAGCGCCCAGTGGTGTTTCTTCTGATGGTTTGAATATAAATGCATTACCAGCAGCAAGGGCAGGGCCCGACTTCCAACATGCAATTTGTAGTGGGTAGTTCCATGCACCAATACCCGCACAAATACCTAATGGTTCTTTGCGTGTGTAGTAAAAGTCATCACCAACCATTTGTTGTTGGCCTACTTGTGCTGGCGCAAGACCTGCAAAGTATTCAATTACATCAGCGCCAGTTTCAATATCAACACAATTTGCTTCTTGCATTGGTTTACCGGTGTCGAGTACTTCTACAAGTGCTAGTTCATCGTTGCGCTCGCGTAAAATAGCCACTGCTTTTAATAAAATGCGGCTACGTTCAATGGGTGTCATTGCTGACCACTGAGCAAAACCTTGCTTTGCACTCTCAATGGCTGCGTTTTGAATAAATTCGTCGGCAATTTCTACTGCGTAAATAACCTCGCCCGTTGCTGGGTTTGTTACATCAAATGTTTTGCCGTTCTGGTTTGCAAGAAAATGGCCGTTAATAAAATTTTGATAGACAGGTGTAGTCACGCTAGGCTCCATATTGCTTGATAAGTGAAAGTACATAGCTTTTTGCTAACTTTTCACAGTGTTTAAACTGATTATTGTCTGATTTACTCAGTACTGCTCTTAACCATAGGCCATCGATCATTGCGGCGCTAAGTTCTGCAGCTTGATTTGCTTGCTCAATAGGCATTAACTGTTTAAAAGAAAATGCTAAATTACTTTGCAAGCGTTTACTGTTTACATTTTGTAGTCGGTGTAATTCTTCATCATGCATCGATTGCGCCCAAAAACTTAACCACGTTCGGGTGGTATCATTACGCTGTTGTACAAGCGCAAAGTTGGCTTCGATAATAAACATTAAACGTTCAGTCGCATTTGTTTGATGATTTACCTTGCCTATCAAGTCTTGTTTTAAGCTTGTTAGTAAGTATCGAACAGTGGCTTCAATCAGCCCCTGCTTACCACCAAAATAATGACTAATAATACCCGACGATAAACCTGCATTTTTACTAATGCTGTTTATAGTCGTTCCTTGTAATCCATTCGTCGCAACAGATTCTATAGTTGCGTCAATTAACTGCTGACGCCTGACAGGTTCCATTCCAACTTTAGGCATAATTTTTATTAATTGAACGTTCAATAAAGATAAGCTTAAGGTAATAGCTCTAACAATTCAAGGTTGAGGTAAATATCTAGATGCCAAAATGTAGATTAATCATTAATAAAAGTGCAACTAATGCGATAAAGAAGATAAAATTTTATTTTATTTAATTTCTTATAAAACATGGTGTTGCAAGGTTTTTTTTGAGATTAAATAATAGTAATGATTTGTTTACAGCAATAAATGAATAAAATGTGTAAAAATCGTTAGTGCAGTAATAGTTAGAGCACTAATAGTATTATTTTAATGCAAAAGCGCACTAAACCTGTAATTGCTTAGTGCTCTAATAAATTTATATAGAGAGTAAACTTTATGGTTTTATCGTTTTAAAGCGCTTGGTTTTGAAAGGTCAGGTATTATTAATAACACCTTTAAAAAGGAGAGGGTAACGTCTTAGTCTATTGCCAATATAGTCATCAGCTAAAATTTGCTGGCAAATGAAATCAATATCTTTGCTTGCTTCAAAAACCCAATCAAAGCGCTCTATAGCCAGTAAAAAACCACGCTTTAAATGAGTTTGAGCACGGTACTGTTCTAAATTGTCTTGAATAATAGAGACTTTGCTTGGATCAGATCTAAGCTCTTCTACTACTTGGTTTATAAAAGTAGTATTGAGCTTACTGGTAGGGCGGTGTCTGAGTTTTCGTGGGTGCATTAGCTCTCGTTTGCAATGTTATATAATTTTTTCAAAAAGTCGTCTTTATGCTTTTCATGTTCATAGTCAAGGTGGTAAGTATTATGAAAACCAAAGCGCAGCTCCACGCCGCTACCTTGTAGGTATACTGTGTAACCATCTACGTCTGAATAAGCAGTAACGCCTTGATAATGCTTACCTTCATCAGTCATTTCACCTTTTTGAATTATACGTTCATACACGGCTAAAATCTGTTTATTGTCGAGTTCGTTTTTCATGTCTTATACCTTTTATTTGATAACTCATACGATACAGATATGAGGGTCGATCATCTTAAAAACAATAGCTAAAAAAGTGTGATATTGCTTTGTAATTTAGCTTTTTTAAATTATGCTCAAAACTCATTTATTGTTGAGCTTACACCATGATAGACAAGGCGTTACTACTAAAAACTCGTGAGTTATCGGATCAATTAATTGCATTGCAAACGCCTATTAGGATACTTGATGCTATTAATTGGGATAAACAAACTAAAGAAGAGTTTTTTAGACAGAAATGTCAAAAAAACCCACTTATCGATCGTGCATACTATCAACAGCGCGACCTTGGTTTTGTACCTAGCGAGTTACGCCAAGCGTTTTCTACTTTGCACCGTAACATTATTAACCAACTGGGGCAGTTAAATCCGATTGCTCAATATATGGGAAAAATGTGCACTGAGTATAAAACGGTATTAAGTATGCTTGAATATCGAGGTACGCCAGAATTTCATGACTTATCGGTGGAGTTATTTGGTCACCCTAAAGACTTATTCCATGCCGGTGAGCCCTCACTCTCTGAGCTAGCTAATATGCTAGATAAACCGCTGCAAAATTTACTAATAGCCGACATACTGCCTGACGACCCTAAAAATATTGATGCTGTTGATGCTGTACGTATTTTGTCTGAGCAAGTAAACGCTAGTATGGCAGGNTAATGCTTAGCGATGGTATTGTCAGTGATGCAGCCGCCGGTGCTAATAATATTAAGCTTAATCAAGATGTTAAATTTTCTCAGCGTGAACTTGATATATTGGAAGTTCATGAAGGGTGGATACACGTAGGTACCACTCAAAATGGTTTAGCACAGCCGTATTTAACATGTTTAAGTAAAGGCACGCCTAGCTCCACTATTACCCAAGAAGGCTTAGCGGTATTAACCGAAATTATTACATTAAAATCGACTCCGAGACGTTTATCTAAATTAGTGAATCGTATTCAAGCGGTTACAAAGGTAATAGATGGCGCTGAGTTTGTAGACATTTACCGTGACTATGTCGCGCAAGGTTTATCAAAAGATGACAGTTACACACTCGCGCAGCGTGTATTTAGAGGCAGTACGCCAACAGGTCTGCCTTTTACAAAAGACATTGCCTACATTAAAGGCTTTGTACTGGTATATAACTTAATTCGCGTAGCAATACAGCTAGGTCGAATAGATAGGCTTCCTTTATTACTCGTAGGTAAAATATCGATAGATGATTTTAGGTTAATATCGCAGCTTCATGATTTAGGTGTAATAGAGAGCCCACAATTTGTGCCACCACACTTTAAAGACTTACGTGGTTTGGCAACGTGGTTGAGCTTTGGCCGCTTTATTGGCGACTTATCGTTTGAAAAGTTAGAAAACGATTATAAACCGTTATTTTTATAATTAATCAACATAACTACCGACATAAAAAAAGCCCATAACGGGCTTTTAAAATAAAGTACTTTAGGTTTTATTATCGAGCGTTGGTGCTTTCAAATATTTTGTCAGCTGAGGCTGCAACAAAACCTGTATAAAGCTCGCCGTCTGCTTTAGGGTAACGAATAGCAAACTCATAAAAACAGCTAGGAATGCTCATATCACCGTCACTAAAGGTAACAGAGTATTCATCAGCAAGTGTTGACGATTGCTCTAGTAACACCTCTGGTGAGCCTTTGACCTCGCCGCCTGACGTGTTAAGCGAAAAGCCAGCGTCTTTCAGGGCTTGGTTAACATCATGAATGTTATCAAACTTAGCAAGCGTATTAATGTTTACGGTAAAGTGATTGGCACGGTAACCCCACGCCGACATCCACGCCGCATATTCGCTTTCAGCTAGCAGTTGTTTGTAAGTATCGGTGCTTACTTGCCAATGCGTGCCTGAATACAAAAAGTTATCAGCAGTTACTGCGCTTTCGTCAATTTGGCTTACCATGTCAGTTACGATGGCTTGTAACTCTGGCGAGCATTTTTCGACTAACAGCTCAGAGATAAACACTTTTGGCTGATTAGGGTCGCTATGCTCGTAGTGCTTTGCGTAAAGTTTTTTAGCTTCAAAGTGGTACTCACCACACTCTTTGTAACCAATCGCAAGAAAGTGAGCTGCGAGTTTTTCAAGACCCACTTTTTCAATATTAAATGTACGCAGCGCAATATGATCGTTAATGATGTCATCTTTTTGCGTTGACCCTAAAAGGTCATGAATTTTGTCTGCCGATGGAGTTACGTTTAAGTAATTTTTCCAAAGGTTATTAAATAATGTATTTACATCAGTATGCATGTTAAGTCCTTAAATTTAAAATTTGGTTTTATTACTTATTCAATTATTAAGCCCGGCGCTAGGGTTTGCGGTAAGCTCACTTTGTCTGACTCAACAGATGCTACAGGGTATGCGCAATAATCGGCGGCATAATAGGCACTGGCTCTGTGATTACCACTGGCGCCAATACCGCCAAATGGAGCTGCACTTGAGGCACCCGTAATAGGGCGGTTCCAGTTAACAATACCGGCACGGATGCGCTTTAAAAAGTGAGTGTAGTCATCTTCGTTATCAGCCAATAAACCTGCAGATAAACCAAAGCTTGTGTTATTGGCTTCAATGATTGCGCTGTCAAAGTCATCAAAGCGATACACTTTAATTAGCGGTCCAAAATGTTCTTCATCTGGCATGTCGGTAATGTTTGTTACATCAATAATGCCTGGACTTACAAAGCCTGTGCCTGATTTTAATTGCTTAAGTTCAACAAGGATTTGCGCGCCTTTTGAGACTAATTCACTTTGCGCGGCAACCATACCCAGTGCTGCTTTTTCGCTTATCATCGCACCCATAAAAGGCTGCTCTGTAGCAAAGCTGTCGTCTACAACTATATTTTTAGTTGCGCTTATTAGCTTTTCTAAAATAGCATCGCCGTTGGCTGATTTTTCAATAAATAAGCGGCGTGCACACGTACAGCGCTGACCTGAGGTAGTAAAGCCTGATTGAATAATATCGTGCACAGCAGCGCTTACATCACTCACATCTTTTACAATCAGTGGATTATTACCGCCCATTTCAAGCGCTAAAATCTTACCGGGGTGTCCAGCAAACTGTTTATGTAGTAAGTGACCTGTGTTTGAGCTACCGGTAAAAAACAAGCCATCTATATTTTTATGAGAGGCAAGTGCTTTACCTGTTTCAATTTCACCTTGCACAAGGTTAATAACACCCGCTGGTAAGCCCGCTTTTAGCCAAAGTGAGAGGGTAAATTCTGCCACGTGCGGAGTAAGCTCTGATGGCTTAAATACCACTGTGTTGCCAGCTAGAATTGCAGGAACAATATGTCCGTTTGGTAAATGCCCAGGGAAGTTATACGGGCCAAAAATAGCCACAACGCCATGCGGTTTGTGTCTAATAAACGCTTTAGCACCGGGCATTGGGTTTTCGGTTGTACCGGTACGCTCATGGTAGGCTTTTACAGATATAGCTACTTTACCTGTCATTGCGCCTACTTCGGTGCGGGTTTCCCATAATGGCTTTCCTGTTTCGCGTGCAATTATGGTCGCAAATTCTTCGCTGTGTTCTTTTAATTGTGCTGCGAAGCTTTCAAGAATGACTATACGCTCTACAAGTGGTTTGTCTGCCCATTGTAATTGCGCAGCTCTGGCTGCTTTTATAGCCGAATCTACTTGATCAGCGTTTGCGCCATTACCTTGCCATACCACATCGCCATTACTTGGATTGATTGACTCAAATACTGGGCCAAGGCCTGTATGCCACTGGTTATTAATTAGGTGTGTATTCATAAATTATTTACAGGCGGAAAAATCGCGCTGCGTCTCCTTGGCTTAAATTAAGCGCCTTAGCCACATCTTGGCTAATGACGAGAGTATGTTTTGCATGATTGTAATGTGCGTCTTTGGTAAATGTTGCTCTAAAGCCACTTACGCCTTGATTACATACAGCCAGCGTATCTGAGCTATTTTGTGATATGTGATCAAGCTCACCAATAGTAATAGGGCAAACTTGAGAGTCACGAATGCTGCGAATATTACCAAGCTTTGCTTCAACCGTTGGGCCTGCGTCAAATAAGTCAACGTAGCCTCTGTGCTCAAAACCTTCTTTTTCTAATAATTTTAGCGCAGGTTTTGTTTTTTCATGCACATGCCCAATAACAGCTTGGGCTTTTTTGCTAAGCAAGTTCACATAAATAGGGTACTTAGGCATTAACTCGCTAATAAATACTTTATCGCCTAAGCCCACTAAGTGATCCGCTTCTGGAAATTCGATACTAAAAAAGTGCTCTTGCAGCCATTGCCAAAAAGGAGAGTGGCCGTCTTCGTCGCTAACACCGCGCATTTCTGCGATAACAGTATCGGCAAAACGCTCGCTATGCTGAGCCATAAACAAAAAGCGTGAACGCGATAAAAATCGACCCGTTAGGCCTTTACGACTATTTTCGCGCAAAAATAATGTGCATATTTCAGAGCAGCCTGTGTAGTCGTTACACATGCTTAAAATATCAACGGTGTTATATACATTTAAAGTAGGTGAGTGGTGTACTGTTTTACCTAAATGATAATGATATAAAGGCACCGATAAACCTACCGCAGCTTCTATAGCGGTTGTACCAATAACGTCACCTGTTTCACTGTCTTCTAAAACAAATAAATAGCTTTCATCAAGTGGCTGGTTAATGTTTTTGGCAAAGCTTTTTTCAGCACGTTCAATTTTTTCTTTAAGCTGTGCATCGTCCACAGGCAAAGAGGTAAACCCATGGCCTGACTCAATTGCTATTTGTTTAAGCGCTTCAAAATCATTGGCAGTAATAGGACGTAATACTTGCATTTATTGCTTGCTCCAATAGCACGCCAGTAGGCGTGCTAATTTAAACTATATTAACCGTTTACTACATCGCTAACCGCTTTTTCAAAGCGCGCTAAGCCTTCTTTAATATCTTCAAACGGAATAACTAAAGACGGTGTAAAGCGAATTACATTCATGCCAGCTACAAGGTTCATTAAACCATTATTAGCACTGGCTACTAAAAAGTCGCGTGCGCGGCCTTCAAATTTGTCATTTAGTACTGCGCCAATTAATAAGCCTTTACCACGTACTTCGCTAAATACGTTGTATTTTTCATTAATTGCGTTTAATCCGTCACGGAATAATTGCTCGCGCTCTTTAACACCGTTTAGTACGTCTGGTGTATTTACTGTATCAAATGCCGCTTCGGCTACAGCACAAGCAAGTGCGTTTCCGCCATAAGTAGAACCGTGAGTACCAATTTTTAAATGCTCAGCAATAGGTGTACGAGTGATCATAGCGCCAATTGGAAAACCACCACCCAATGCTTTTGCCGTTGTTAAAATGTCAGGAACAACTCCTAAACCTTCATAAGCGTATAAATCGCCTGTGCGACCAACACCCGTTTGTACTTCATCAAAAATAAGTAACGCGTTATGTTTAGTACAAAGTTCACGTACTTTTTTAGCAAAGTCATCTGTTGGTGAAATAATACCGCCTTCACCTTGTAATGGTTCCATCATAACAGCACATGTTTTATCGCTGATCAGCGCTTCAAATGCCGCTATATCGTTAAAATCACAATGTACTATGTCAGCAGGTTTTGGACCAAAGCCATCTGAATAAGCAGCTTGCCCGCCCACAGTGACTGTGAAAAATGTTCGACCATGGAAACCTTTATTAAATGCAATAATTTGCGTTTTTTCAGCGCCATATACGTCCAGTGCATAGCGACGCGCTAGCTTAAGGGCTGCTTCGTTTGCTTCTGCGCCTGAGTTTGCAAAGTAAACTTTATCAGCGAATGTTGCTTCAACCATTTTTTGAGCTAAACGAAGTGCTGGCTCATTAGTCATAACATTCGATAAATGCCAAATTTTTTCGCCTTGCTCTTTTAATGCTTTAACTAATGCAGGATGACAGTGACCCAAACAGTTAACGGCAATACCACCGGCAAAATCAATGAACTCATTGTTATTTTGATCCCAAACGCGTGAACCTTCACCACGAACTGGAATGATTGCTGATGGATTATAGTTTGGTACCATTACGTCGTTAAATAAGTCTCTTGTTACTTGCATTTTTACACCTAAATTTAATGGGCTTAGATAAAAGATTAGTTGCTAACTCAAAGAAGAATATAGCCTTTATTCTTCAGCAAACACGTTATTATTTCTTGTAAAGGTCATTATCGAAGGTTAGCTATTAAAATTGCAGTGCTATTTTGTGAAAAATGATTAAAATAAAAGACAAAATAACGAAGAAAATAACCATTATGATAACTCCACAAGATGAAAAGCTACTTTCTGTACTAAAAACAAACGCTAGAGCGAGTATTTCTGATCTTGCTCGCATGCTTGACTTATCTCGTTCAACGGTACAAAGCCGTATGCTCAAACTAGAAGAAACGGGTGTAATTAAAGGCTATAGCGTTGATTATGGTGACGACTACCTCAGTAAAATGGTATCAGCTCATGTGTCTATAAAAGTAAGGCAAAAATTAACAACTAAAACAAATATCGAGCTTAAGCAAATTGATGCAATTTCGCAGCTTTACGCGATAAGTGGTGAGTTTGATTTAATTGCTGTAGTACAGGCTCAAAATTTAGAGCAGCTTAGCCATTTACTAGACGATATAGGAAATCTGGATGGAGTAGAGCGCACAACATCTTCTGTAATTTTAGAAACTAAATTTAAGCGTTAATCGCCATTTAAGCCCTGAGTTGTTTAATACTGTTTATATATTGGAAATGACTATAAACATTACTAAATAACGTGTAGTAAATAGTTTATAAATTCTTGATTTATTTATCTTGCGTGCTAAAATTAAAATTAGTTGGTAATTGCGTTTTTAGTAATTATATGACAAGGATTTATTTACTACTTACATGGATGTCATAGGTAGGTACTTAAGAAAAATATTAAGTACAGCCTTAAAAATTTGGCTCTACCCCATACTGAAATACTCCTGTTTTTCGATCGCGTTTGGGGTGTGCCCTAGCTGCATTTTTCCTCAGAAAGTCAAATGCTGCATTAACTGCATTTAACAATCCTTTCCTATGCTTCCTAATAATCGCTGTTAATATGCCAATCCACCAAACACCCGTTGTTTTTGCTACTGTCATTGTAGACATTTCAGTTTTGAATATCTTTTCAATACAGCCAGTTAAAAACCTTTTAAGCGTGGTTACTATTAAACTTACATAAATTAGCGCCTCTTGTAAGGTTGCGTTTGATGTTTGAAAGCCGCGTAAATTATTATAAGACTTACACTCCTTAAAAAGTAATTCAACCTGCCAGCGTAACCTATATAATTTGCCTATTTCAGTCGCTGTAAATTCATCAATAGATAAATTAGTGACTAAAAATGTATATTGTTTTTCTTTTTTTGACCAATACCCAACGACTCTTGTTAGCTTGTTTTTTATGCTAACATTCATATCAATAAGATCATTTTTAGGTAATTCGGGGAGCAATTCACATAACTTTGGGGAATGACTTCCTGTTAATTCCTGTCCATTTTGCTTAAAAGCATTATGTACTCTGACTGCTTTTCACCCCTTAGCTCTTAATACGTAAAATCCTCCTGCTTTATCTAATTCATGAATATAACTACCTGAATAATACCCTCTATCAGCAAGTAACAACTGTCCTTTCAACTCTTTAAATGTTGGAAGTTCTGTAAGCGTCTAGCGAACCACACCTAGCATCGATGTTCTGATTATCTAAAAATACCTGCTCAATGATAAATTCGGAGCAGGTGATGAAAACTTACAGAACAAGCGCACAGTGGCAGCAGCTTTTGCTGCAACGCAGTACGTTTAGTGGTACTAATATTGAATTCTGCCAACACCATAATGTCGCTATTACGACTTATTATAAACAACGTGCTTTACTGGCAAAAGACCAGCCTAATTCCACCTTGCCAGTGCACACGCAGTGCCTTACATCATCACGTTTTGTCCAGGTAAAACAAACTACTGAAGTCTGCGCGCAAACTCGTCAAAATACGCTGCAGTTTGATACGCTAACCGGCCAACTCACGTTTCCTATCGATTTAGCGACGGCCGATATCGTTGCCATTATTAAAGGGCTAACGGTATGAGGATGTTCGTTGATGTACCCACCGTCTATTTATGTGCCGATGCCGTTGATTTTCGAAAATCAATTAATGGTCTGGCGGCGTTGGTGGAAGCAGAGCTTGAACTACCCGTGCTCAGTGGTGCGCTATTTGTGTTTTGTAATAAAGGCCGTGACAAACTCAAACTGCTTTACTGGGATAACACCGGTTTTGCACTGTGGTATAAGCGATTAGATAAGCATAAGTTCAAATGGCCCAAACTCATGTCACCCACCATGACCTTAAGCGAGCAGCAATTACACTGGTTATTATCGGGTTATGATGTGATTGGACACAGTAAAATTGATGTCGCAGGTAAGAAAATGCTTTAATATTTGCGATCGATTGATGATCATCAAAGTGAGTTCAGTTAGCACTGCAAAGCCTTTGATGATGCCTTAAAATAGGCGTCATGAAAAATGAACTCGCCCTTAAACAGCGCATTGCTGAACTTGAAAAACTGTTAGCGCAGAAGGATGCCCAGATTGCGGCATTGGAAGAGCGCTGGAGCTTGGCCCAACAAAAACAATTCGGCAAAAGTGCTGAAGGCTTTGCCGGGCAAGGCGAGTTATTCAATGAAGTGGAAGAAATTGTTGAGGAAGTTGAGGCAGAGCAACAATCCATTAGCTATACCCGTAAAAAGCCGGTGCGTAAGGCACTGCCAAAAGACTTACCTCGTGAGCAGGTTATTCACGACATCATCGACAAAACCTGTGATTGCTGTGGCGGTGAGCTACATAAAATGGGTGAAGATAAGTCAGAAAAGCTTGAGTTCATACCCGCTAAAATCAAAGTGATTGAGCATATTAGGCCTAAATACGCCTGCCGTCACTGTGATAAATCCTCAACTCAGACACAGATTAAACAAGCCTCAATGCCTGCCATGCCCATCAACAAAGGCATTGCAACCAGCAGTTTGCTCAGTCAGCTTATCACCAGTAAATACCAATACGGGTTACCGCTGTATCGCCAGGAAGCGATGTTTAAGCAATACGGTATTGAACTCAGTCGACAGA